>NZ_JBOEFX010000091.1:19945-92585 GCF_050633125.1 Lewinella sp. | reverse complement strand
AGCTAGTAGGGTCGCAATTGTCGCTTACAGAGCCAACCAAGGCACTGGCGTTGATGCTTCCCATAACTCCGTCACCCATCGGCATGACGTTGGTTGTCAAGCCCACAATACAAGAGACGTTAGGCGCTTCGGTGTCTCCAACGGTTACCGTTGTTGTGCAAGAAGCGTTGTTGAAACAATTATCATTAGCAATGAATTGCACAGTCGTTGTTCCTACGGGATAGTTACCGCTAGCGTCAGCTCCATTGTTGTTGGCGTAAGGAGAATTATTCGTAAATGTAATCTGGGTAGAGCAATCGTCAGCAGTAGGCAATCCCAAGGTTGCGTAACCTGTGGTACAGTTACTGCTTACGTTGACGGTCACTGATTCCGGGCAGATAATAATTGGATCTTCTTGATCGAATACTTTGATCTGCTGCGTATGGGTAAATTGGCCTCCTCCGTTAGGGTTAGAAGGGTCAAAGTTACACCAGTCGATCACGGTCCAGGTGCGTAAAATTTTGAAACAAGCACCAGGAACAGTGTTGAAAACAGACTCGGTGCTATTTATCGCTACCGTTCCACATCCCGCCCAGTTAACGGTGGGGTTGCGAGCGGCAAGCGGCAGGTCTTCGTCGGCAGTACTAGCACCACATTCGTATAACTCAACGTTGATTGGCCAAACAATGTCATTTTCTGTTAATGCTTCATTGTTGATAACATTAATCACTTGAGAACAGCTAGACTCGTGCTCGTAGTTGTCTGTTGCGGTCCAGGTTCTGGTAATGGTTCCTACACCACACTCGTTGAAACTGGTAACGAAAGTGCTATCGAGCGTAAAGCCACAATTATCTCGTACTACGGGGCTACCGTAGATACCTAGGTTGTCTTGTTCGTCATAACAGTTGATCGTAAGTGGCTGCGGGCATTGCTCAAAAATAGGAGCAGTTCCATCTTGTAGAGTAACAATTGATTGGCAGTCGGTAAAATGTCCCACGAGGTCGCCGCCACCGCTTTCGCGGGAAGGATCAACAGGGCCGGTGCCTGGGTCGGTTTCGTATACTCTCAATGTTACAGAAATAGGACTATTTGGAATGTCTTCACAACAGAAAATTACCCGATCATCAAACCATTCCTGATAGCCAGGTAGGCTACTGTCGTCACCATTAGCGAGGTTACATCCAGCGCCGATATTTCTTTTTGCTTTCAGGAAAACAGGGCCACAGTTATCTGAGCTGCCTTCGTTGAAAGTAGAGGACAGAATAATGCCATAACCACTCGAAGCAATAGAGGCTACTATTTGGTCATCACAAGCAGCAACGGGGGCTACATCATCCGTAACAGTGAGCTGTACCGTACAGGTACTCGTATTGCCGCACTCGTCTAGACCTTGGTAAACAACAATGTGCTCGCCAGGAGCAACTCCACTTACAGGACTGAAATCTGTAGCTCCGTAAGAAGAAGTAACAGAAAATGTGATATTGGCACCACAGTTGTCGGTACCTGTAATTATAGGGAGTGCAATGGTGGCGCTACAAACGCCTGGGTCACTGGTGTAAGCCAGTTGGTTGGGAGTAGGGCAATTGAGTGTTGGCCCTTGGTCGTCACTTACCAAAATGGTTTGAACATCCTCACCAAAAAAGTCTGTACAGTTTTCAATGACCGTCCAGGTACGATTGATTTGGTACATATAGTTGTTACAAATAAACGTAGTGTCATCTGCAAAACCTACGTCCAGGCCACACATATCACCATGCATCAATACTGTACCATTGAGCATAGGAATTCCCGTAATAGCAGGGTCTGCACTAGGATCGTCGCAAGGGAGCGTAATGTCGTCAGGGAAAGTTACATCCATGAAAGATGCCCGCGTGACGGTGATTTCCTGGGTGCAGCTGGCGGTTAGGCCACTGTGATCGGTAACCGTCCACTCACGAAGAATAACGGCAGCGATATTCGATAGACAATCACCAAAAGTGATGTTGTCGATCGAAGTTAATGTTAAGTTCATGTCGCAATTGTCCCCGATGGTTGGTTCGCCAAGAACTTCCGGGGAAGTATTGTCAAGGCAACTTACCGTTATATTGGGGCAATTGGTAATGGTAGGTGCGCTATTGTCGACAACCCGTATGGTGCCTACACAAAGCGTGCCCGTAGTTTGATCAGTGATGGTGACACTGAGCCGACTTCCGACGAAAGCATTCGCAGAAAACTGAACAAAGTTGAAACCGTCGGTAATCAGGTTGTTGAGGGAATCCCTGACAGTGAGTCGCTTGTCACCAGGACAGGAGTCTATATCAGGAAGCAACATATCGTTAGTTAAGGCCACTTGGCACTGGTCGCTAATAACCACTTGGAGTGGTTGGTCGGGCGAGCCAACACAAGCCAGGTCGCAATCTTGAGCATTGATTATGCTGCTGCACCAGCTCAAGCAGAAAAGAAGGAAGAGCCTGCTGTAGCGGCTCCAGGATACTTGTGGAAATGGAATACTGTGTTTCATCTTTCGTACAATATTAGGGTTAGAACCTTATTGTGGAGCATACTTTTCTCAGGTTGCTACTGAACAATTCAGTGGCAACAATGCTATTCAGCTTTGCACCATAATTTGATTAACTAATCGCCCTGTTTGTGTTTTCGGGCATCTATTGCACTAAAAGAAAAAATCGTGCCAAAAAAGAAAACCTCCTGAAAGACGTTACTTCCAGGAGGTTTTTCGTGCATGAAATGAGAAATCTACTATTTCTTGAGCAGATCACGGATTTCTGCCAGCAAATCTTCTGTGCTTGGGCCAGGATCAGGAGCAGGAGCTGCTTCCGGTGCTGGTTCCTGTGTGCTCTTGTAGGCTTTCAATAACATGAAGATAGCGAAGGCAATAATCAAGAAATTGATAATGGTTTGAATAAAGGCTCCGTAACGGATTTGTACGGCTTCTTTGACTACCTCTCCTGCGTCATTCATTTCTGCTGCCTGGAGCGTCATCGCTAAATCAGAGAAATCTACGCCGCCCAACAGCATACCAATTGGCGGCATGATAATGTCATTAGTAAAGGAGGTTACAATAGTACCAAAGGCACCTGCAACAATCACAGCTACTGCCAATTCTAATACGTTTCCTCGAAGGATAAATGCTTTAAATTCTGACCACATTTTCGTTTTGTTTTGATGAAAAAAAGTTAGTTATTTCTGTGTTGAAAATTAGACGCGACTTGTCATAATAGTAACAATCTAAGAAGCTTCCTTAAATTTGCCAAATAAGTTTTGTCGACACTCAGGTAATATTATGCTCAGAAAAAGTTCTAAAATTATAGTCAAAGTAGGGACCAATGTTCTCACACGGCCGGATGGAAGCTTGGATGTAACCAATATCAGTCACCTCGTAGATCAATTGGCGATGCTAAAAAAAGAGGGCCATCAATTGGTACTGGTCTCTTCCGGGGCGGTAGGTGCCGGTCGTGAGTTGTTGCCAGCGGCTGATGAAATGGACCCCGTAGTGCGCCGACAGATGCTTTCTTCCATCGGTCAGATTCGCTTGATGGAGCTTTATCGACAATTGTTTGCTAGCCACCAATTGCTTTGTGGGCAGGTGTTGGCCACGAAAGAAGATTTTCGCGATCGCCGGCACTATCTGAATATGCGAAATTGCCTGGAAGCCCTGTTGCACGATCGGGTGGTGCCTATTATGAATGAAAATGATGTCGTTTCCGTAACGGAATTGATGTTTACCGATAATGACGAACTCGCTAGCCTTGTCACGGCCATGCTGAACGCCGACACCTTGGTGATACTCAGTAGCGTAGATGGTCTGCTAACTGCCGCTCCTGATGACCCGGCCGCTGAGTTGATTCCGACTTTGAGTGCGACAGACGAGAGTGTATGGTCCTACATTGCTCCCGTGAAGTCAAGCTTTGGGCGAGGAGGTATGGCCACCAAAGTAAGAATGGCCCAACACACGGCCCGTTTAGGAGCTGACGTGATCTTGGCCAACGGGCAGCGGCAGAACAGTCTGGTAGAAGTATTGTCCGGAAACGGTCGTTGTACGCGTATTCCGGCGCAAGCCCAACCTTCTAATCTTAAAAAGTGGCTGGCTCAGCACCCTACGACCCAAGGCCGTATTCAGGTAAATGAGGGTGCCAAGGTAGTCTTGACAGATGCGACCAAAGTGAGTAGCCTATTGCCGGTAGGGATTGTCAGCATAGATGGTGATTTTAAAAAAGGAGACCTTTTGAGTATTATTGGCCCCGATAGTGAGCTGGTAGGGATTGGCGTAGCACAGTACAACGCTGAAAAAGCAAAAGAGCTGATGGGCCAGAAAGGCCAGAAGCCGCTGGTGCATTATGATTACCTGATGATTTATTAGCGTTTTCTTAGGCTAGAATACACCTCTGTTGCGCAAATACAGCAAGAGCAAACACAGTACAAATACACCTGCAGCCAGGCCTATTTGCATCCATTGTGATTGAGCCAGGCGTACATTGGTTTCGATGAGGTAGGGGTTGGCCCGATTGGGGGAGCCAAGGCCAGTGCGTAATTCCCAGTTCTCCACATCAGCATTGTCGAGGTCAGGAAGCAATAAGTTGAGGGTAAAGGCAGAATCAAGCGGGGGTAAGGTGTAAGCAAAACTGTCTACAGCAGCTCCACCTTCGGCATAAAGTCCAAGTATTTCTTTGCGCTTGTTTAATCCAAACCCCAGCCCTCCGATAACATTATAAGCTTCTGGGAAAGTTTCCCTAAACTTGGTGGCGTCTTTGCATACGACGAGGTAGTCATTAGGTAATAAATCTACTGCGGGAAAAATAAATTCATTACGCTGATCCGTGAGGACCCACCCTTTGAGGGGCACCGTTTGTTCCGAATGATTATAAATTTCTATCCAGTCATCTGTTTTCTTGCTTTTTGGGCAAACTTCATTGATCATCACCTGATCTTGAAGCGGATGCTCGTAAGGTTCAAAACGTGCCCGGAAGTTATATTTATGATCTCTCTTTAAGTCTATATCGAGTTCTCGATCCGCGGTTTCATCGTGCTCCCAACCGACGAATCGGTGCCCGTAAGCCGGGATTGCTCGGAGGTGAATAGGGTGATTGGCAAAGTAGTCGCCTCTGAAATTGTTTACTTCAAGGTAGTCGTTCAGTAAAATTTTTCCGCCTCCATTACAGCTTATGCGAACGTCTCGCACAGGCCCCACGCCAAGGACATCCATCAATTCGTCTCGGATATATTCAGGCCTTTTTGCAGCAAAATCTCTCATGATGGAGACTTGGCTTTCCCATGTGCTTTCGCTTAATCGCCAGCGTTTTAGATGCCTTGGGATTTCTTGCCGATAGAGGAAATAGAAAGAATCCAGCAGTGCTGTTGCCTGCTGTGCGCTAAAACTTGAATTTAGATGATCAGCAAATCGATTGACAAACCGGTGTTGGAAGCCCTCATTCTGGAGTAGTTTTCTCAACAGGTAAGTACTCCAGGGCGGATTGGGCCAGTGCGGGCCATTGGGGTTGGTGTGAAAAGTCAGGCTGTTGTTGCGATAAGCCTTTTCGTCGTGTAAACCATAGCCCCAGTCGGTATCGTAAAGTATCCACCGCCACCGTCCACCAGGGGTTGCTGGCCGCCAGTATTTGATATTGCCACCTGCGTCGCGGTTATCAAAATATATTTGAGCAATTTGGTGCTCCATGAAGTTGTCGGTCTCCATGTAGGTCGCTACGTGGTCAAAATTGGCTTGTAGGTTTAAATCATAGCGTTCCAAAAAATCGAGAAGCTCCTGATAATGCCGACGCGATCCTCGCTTGCGTACCAAAAAATGCTCTAATAAGTCAATGCTGTCTCGATCAACACCATCGCTATGGGTTTCAATAAAGTAGCGGTTTACTTTTTCTCTAATATTGTAGATTCCCCAATAAGTACCATTGATATAAACGTGGCTCGGGCGAAAATCCTGGGTTTCTAGATCCCAGTCTTTGACGAGGCTTGTCATATAACCATCTCGAAAGTGGCTTTTCCCATAATCACTCCCACTGTTGCGGAGAACCAGGAATTTGAAAGACTTTTTACCCTCCTCGCCGAAAATGGGCATCCGGAAACGCGATTCACCGTACTGCTTTCTTGCAATAATGGCCAGCGACTTTTGAGGGAATAGTCTACTCATACCACCAAATAAGCGCATGCCGGAAAGGCTACTGTAAATTTGGCTGCCATCAGCTTCGAAAAATTCGAGATGAACGGCGTATTCTTTTCTGGTCCAAAAATTAGCACCGGGTTTATGCCATACCGAGTCTACTGCACCTCCGCCCTGGACAAAAATACCCGTTTCAGGATTGAATAATACATAAGGAGGTAGCGCAATAGAAACAACAGGGAAATTTGTTTTAGGCTCGTTAATGAAGTAGGTTTGCCCAACTGGCCGGCCAGCGTCGTTGTCGAGGTAGGCAACAACCCTCATAACAGCTGTTTCATCCAGAATGATGGGCTGAAAATAACGCTGCGAACGCTGGTTGGGCTTAGAACCATCCAGTGTGTAAAAAATATCGCTAGCCCCTGGCGCGTGAACAGTGATGAGTTGTTGGTGTTGATAAAATCCACCAGCAGGTTCAAAATGTACCTCAATAGAATCGGCTGGTGAAACAGTCGCTACAGACTGTGCACCAAGAGCACTTGCCAAAAAGAATAAGGAGATGGTAATAAGGAAACGCAAATTTTTTCCTGCTTTAAATTCCTGCGGTAAAACAATAACGTCCTTAAATGGCCTTATAATAGCTTATATGGTTCAATTAAGTTCTATAAGAAAGTCCATTAACGTTCTTTTTGTACAAAAGAGAATACAAAAAACGCAAATATTCTGGACTTAGTGACGCCGGATTAATAACTGTCGGGGTTGATAGGCTAGTGATTTTGGTTTTAATCGAGGCAAAGGTTCCCGACCTTAGCCCCATAGCTAAGGGAGGCGGTTCTTTAACGAAGGGTAAAGCCAAAATCACTCCTAGAAGATCTGACAGTTATTAATCCGGCGTCGCTTAACTCTTTTACGAACTAAGTACCAGTAAAGTTGTATTTTAGCCAGACATAAAATAATAGTAAAATTGGGTTTAGCAAAAACGCTTGCCAGCTTCTGGATGCGCCTCATGGGGATGCGAATTGAATATCCATACCCTTTACCTGCGAAATGTGTGATAGCAGTGGTGCCGCATACTTCCAATTGGGATTTTCCAATCGGGATATGTGTACGTCCGATAATCGGTGAAAAGATCCACTTTGTGGCTAAAGATTCTCTTTTTCGCGGGCCTTTCGAAAAGCTTTTTCGTTGGATGGGAGGAGTGCCAGTCGATAGGAGTAAGAACAATAATTTTGTACAGGCAGTAGCCGACGTTTTCGAAAAACGAGACCGATTTCGCCTCACTGTCGCCCCTGAAGGTACGCGTGCCAAAGTTGATCAATTAAAATCAGGCTTCTACTATATTGCACTCAGGGCCAAAGTGCCTATAGTCCTTTGTGTTTTTGATTGGGGTAAAGGGGTGATTCGCTTTGATAAACCATTTATGCCAACAGGAGATAAAGAAGCCGATTTTAAATACTTCTACGAATTTTACGGAGATGCCAAAGGTTTTCACCCCAAGAAAAGCTTTATACCAAAGCGCTAAACTGTTTTTTCGTTAAACAATTTTCTTTTTTCTTCGTCTATGATAATGGCGCTACACAAAACAGTAACGCCCTTGCGACAATTGCCTTGGTTTAGAATAGAAAACCATGATAATCATCGTAAATTCGTTAGAGGTATTACATGCCATCTCTGAGTTATTCATTTTCAATCAAATTTCAATTATGCGAGCTATCTACATGCTATTTTTTGTCCTCTCTTGTGGGATACTTTTTTTAGGAAATTCCAGTGGACCGGGTGCCGTACAAGGACAAGACCGAACAGGTGGGCCATTGTCCAACGGTTTTTGTGGCAACTGCCATGCTGTGGGCGCTTTTAACCCTACCATGACCTTGGAGTTATTGAAAGACGGAGCCGTCGTTACAGGCTATGAAGCTGGTGAAAACTACACCATGCGTGTCACTGTCAATGCTGACGAAGGCGCCCAGGTTTATGGCTTTCAGGCAGTAGCTTTGGTCGGTGCTGATAATGAGCAAGGAGGTAGCTTCACATCGGTTGCAGGCACTCAGGTAACAACGCTAAATGACCGCGATTATATCGAGCATTCGGAGCGTAGTGAAAGTAATGTCTTCGAGATTNNAATGTCTTCGAAATTCCATGGACTGCACCTGCCGCCAGCGCTGGTGAAGTGAAATTCTATGCAGCTTCAGTTGCAGCGAATAATGCCAACGGTAGCGGTGGTGATGGAGCCGTCTTCTTAACTTCTCCTACCGTATTGACCGACCTCACCGTAAATACCCGCGAATTGCCAGCCTTGGCTACTCGCCTAAATGCTTTCCCTAACCCTGTTGTTGATCAATTGAACTTACAGGTAGAAGTAGAAGCAACAAGCGATGCAATGGTTCGCATTTACAGTATGCTTGGCCAGCCTGTTCATCAGGAAAATACGGTCTTGACTGCTGGAACAAATAATTTGTCTTTCGACTTGAGCAATCTCGCCGCCGGGCAATACACGGTGGAAATCAGCAACAACAATGCTGCTTCTCGCACCATGGTGTTTAAGAAGTAAAAGGTAAAGACTTTTGAACCATATAAGGGATTGTAAGTTCATATAAGTCTCTTGCTTATAATTCTTATATGATCTTATATGGTTCAATAACCACGCTCTCCTGGATTTAGGCTATTCTACGGATTCGTATAAGCAAAGCCAGACAGGCTAGGCCCGTTATTGCAAAGTTGATCATAAAGCGGGTGTTGTCTGTAATTGCGCTTAGATTCGCAAAGACCTTTGTCATCGCCGACCAAATGTTGTGTAAGCCTAGGAAGACAGTCACGCCTACGATAAGCACCGTGAGGATGTTGAGCCAGCCAGAATTGCGGTAAACGCCCGACAGCACCTTGGGGTCGTTAATCTTTAAGAGTAGAAAAACAGCTACCAGCGGTAAAATCAAACCATTCAATGCCTGAGCAGCAATAATCGCAGGTACGGGCTGCACATCCGTAAGGGCAAACAGCAAGCCTGCCACCAGAATGATGCCCCAGGTAGAGCGAAAATAACGCCCCTGATAACCCCACTCCGGGCGATTTTTACCCACCAAACTCTGTCCAGCTATCGCAGCTGCCAGCGGCGCGGTGATCGCACTACTAAGCCCTGCTGTAAACAAGCCAATGCCAAGTAGGAGGCCACCACGACCCGCCAGTCGTCCATCAAGCGCAGCGGCCAATTCAGGGAAACCAAAAGCCCCCTTTACCAATGTGCCACTCAGCAAAATAGCCAGCGTTATTCCACCCCCAATCACGATAGCCAAAAGCAAACCAGTCCGCATTTCTTTTAAATCCTGCCCTTTACTGAGACCAGATGCCAGAAATAAATTATAGGGAACAATCGTAGTACCTATCAAGCCTACCACCAACAGCGCAGAGCCTTCCTCCACCTTGGGAACCAATCCGGTCAGCCACTCCTGCGGAAGCGTTTCCGCCCCAAAAGCGACCCAAACAAAGACAATCCCCATCAACGCAACAATCAATGCCAAGCTGCGGGTTATTATTTTTGTACTACCCGACCACAGCAGCCCTCCAGCAATTATTCCTAGTAGTAGAAGCCACCATTTGCTCACATCTCCCAAAAGCTGTAATCCGGCCAATGCTCCTAGCAGGTTTCCAGCCTGGTAAGCGCCACAACCCAAAGCCACCGCAGCAAAAAGGAAAGTATTCCACTTGCGGTTTTCAGCACCAATAATTTCACCCAACGGCTGGCCAGCACCCAAGGTTAGGCGGGCCGCAGCTTCCTGTAGTACGATGGTTGCCAGGATAGAAAATACCAAGGCCCACAACAAGCCCAAACCGTAGCCATGCCCCACTCGGGCCGCCGTTGTAACCGTACCCGGCCCAATAAAGGCTGCCGCAATAATTGACCATAGTAATAAGGAGCGGAAATTCTTAGACATAGGCGTTGACTGTAGAGGTGGTTGGTTCTTTCTCCTCAAGATAAAGTCTTATATGTTCTTCTATGAACTTATATGGTTCAATTTTTTTTGAGAAGACCTGCTTGTCAGATTGTCTAGGGGCCGTGCCTTCTCCCTACTGATGCAGTCGGGATCGGCACCGGGCCATCCGTTTTTACCTCCGGTACCACTGCTGTCCCTCGTCCTCACGCCATCCTGGCGTCGCGCTCCAGGGCTCCGCCTTGCGCACTAGGTATTACTTAGTTTGGTGTCCCTCACGGCTACAATCTGCATCCTCAGTCCCGTTTCGTCGTATTCGGCATCAGGTGGAAAGAAAATCATTTGGGTTAGTTGATGGTTGGCAAGGTAAGCGGCTATCGCCAACCCCAAGGCATCAATAATGTCATCAGGTAAGACCTCCTTGCGAGGATATTGATTACGGGCATCCACATACCAATCGTCTATTTTAGGGAAATAAGGTTGAAGTAAGGCCAAGCGTTGAGCCTCTCCTTCACGAGTCTTTTTTTTGTGAACCAGGGGTTGTCCCTGATTAAAAGCGGCGAAAACAACTTCAGGGTGAGCTTCATGCCAACGTTGTTGTTCACGTTGGTTTTGTGCTTGCAGAAATTCATCCAATGCCCGCATTTTAGGGACAATATTGAGCGATTGCTGCGAAAGCTTTTTGCCGGTATGGCTGAAATTAAGTGCGCTGGCCATTGCCTTGTCTGCATAAACAGCTGCTCGGCAAGGTGGAGTAAAAACACTGCTGTGCCGCAAAGGACTAAGGTAGCGTCGAGCAGCCTGATCACAAGCCCGCCCAGTCACTCCAGCAGTGACAAAACCAATTGGCATGTCAATGAAAACAGGAGTATCTGCGGTATGCAAAGCTACTTCAAGCAATCCCCTGCATAAGGTCATTGCTGCCGTTTCTCCATCAAAGAGGATACGCAACCAACCAGCTCTACAGCCATCGACACCAATACCGGGTTGTATGTTTTGTTGTTTCATGATTAGTGTGAGGCACAGCTAGTGTTATTACTAAGCGATGAGTATATAAATGAATACCAAGGGAACTTGTTTAACCCTGAGGCTGTATCTTAGGTCGAATTATTATTTGGGAAGGAGCTTTATAAAAAAGCCCTTATATGTTCTTCTATGAACTTATATGGTTCAAAAAAAACTTTATAGAAGACACCATTAATTTTCTGCGCAATAAAAGATCATGGCAAAGCTAAAACTACGCGGTAAAGAACTGCGCAAGATTGGATACGAAGAAGGAAAGATCATTGGTCTGGCCATCAACGTAGTATACGAGCACTTTCGTCGAGAACCTCACGAATGGGCCCTCAAAATGTTGGAGCAAGTGCGGCTACGCCCGGAAGCTTTCCGTGAAGTCGAAGGTTGGGAGCGAATAGCCAAGGAACTCCTGGGCGAGCAGGAAGTCACCGCTGAAGGTGGGCAGTACAAGCTGGAGCAGAAAGCACAAGACTTTCCAATGTTTGGCGAAAAACAAATTGAAATCGGTGCCAAAGATCAGATGTTTACCGCCATGCGCTTGCCTGTGACGGTGCAAGGAGCCTTGATGCCGGATGCCCACCAAGGCTACGGCTTGCCGATTGGCGGAGTGTTGGCGACGGAAAATAGCGTGATCCCTTATGGCGTGGGCGTGGATATTGGTTGCCGTATGTGTCTGAGCCTCTATGATATTCCGACACAGCGGCTGATCGGTGAGCGGGATAAATTCAAAAACATGTTGGGAGAACACTCTCGTTTTGGTTTTGAATCCTTCGAGCGGCCAATGGATGATCCTATCTTCAGCCGCGATGAGTTCAAGTACGTAAAGATTGCTCGCGAAAACCGAGACAAGGCTTACAAGCAGATCGGTTCTTCTGGTGGCGGAAACCACTTCGTAGAATTCGGGATCGCTCGCTTGACGGACGAAAACAATGAGTTTGGCTTGCCACTGGGAGAATACCTGGCTGTGTTGTCTCATTCTGGTTCCCGAGGGATGGGGGCGAAAATTGCGCAGCACTACACCAAGATCGCGATGCAAAAATGCCGACTGCCGAAAGAAGCTCGCCACCTGGCTTGGTTGACGCTCGACTCGGAAGCTGGGCACGAATATTGGGCAGCGATGAACCTCGCCGGCGATTATGCTTCGGCTTGCCACGATCATATCCACCGCCGTTTGGCGAAAGCCCTCGGCGAAAAGCCGCTGGCTCGGATTGAGAACCACCATAACTTTGCGTGGAAGGAAAAACTAGCCAACGGCAAGGAAGTAATCGTTCACCGCAAAGGTGCTACTCCGGCGGGAAAAGGCGTGTTAGGCATCATTCCTGGTTCCATGACGGCCCCTGGGTTTATCGTTCGTGGTAAAGGCAACTTCCAGTCGCTGCAATCTGCGTCACACGGAGCAGGGCGCCTGATGTCGCGCTCCCAGGCAAAGCGTAGCCTTACGGGCAGCGAAGTCAAGAAGTACCTCGAACAGCAAGGTGTCACCCTCATCGGCGGCGGTCTGGACGAAGCACCGATGGCCTACAAGGACATCCATACCGTCATGGCTAACCAGCGTGATTTGGTGGATGTTTTGGGAGAGTTCTACCCCAAAATTGTCCGCATGGCAGGAGACTCGTAGAGGCGTTGTACCGCAACGTCTCTACGGGACTGGTTTAAAAATAAAAATCATCCTCTCTTTCCGGTACAGCAACCGCTGTTTCTCCTGGAATAAAACCATGCAAGTCGGGCAATGGCTTGATCGCATGCCTAAAGGAAAAGGTATTGGTCGTTTCCTTTTCAGTATCACAGTCTTCGTAAATTTCTTCAACTTCTACCTTGCTGGTTGATAAATTGTAATCGTAGGTTTTCCAATATTCACAGGGCGTACCATACAAAACTGTTGCCCCAATAAGCTCCCAGCGGCCGTTTTGGTGACGAAACCGATGCGTGTATCTCCATTTATAGCGACTACCACCAAAGTGGTGGATTACAATACTTCCACGATCAATCTCTATGCCTTCAAAAGGGTCGCCCATCATGCCGCCAGCTTCACTGTCTAGGATACCTCCTCGAAATTCTTCCCACTGCTTCCATTGCCTATTTTCTAGGCGATAGATTAGGATGCTACGTGAGATACCAAAATCGCCAGCAGATTGCAGGTCGTCTACAACAAGCACTAATTCAGGTTGGCCGTCCTTATTGAGGTCTCCTTGCGCTTCAGCGACTTTGCTAAACGTAGCAGGTAAAACGATCGTGTCTAGCTCCATTTTAGGAGCAGGTGCTTTTTCTTTGAGAGGTGTTTTCTCCTCGGGTGTAGGAGTGGCGTTTATCTGTTCTTGTTCTATTTGCTGCTCTTGGGGCGGCGCTGATTCTGTTGTCGGAGAGGAGCAGCCTACGATTGCTACAGAAGCAACGAAGAGGATTGATTTCAGTAGCGGGTGATGAAAAAGGTTCATGAAGGATTATTTTAATAGGGTTGAAAGAATAAAACACTTACCCAAAAAAAGCAGGCGCTCACACAATGGTAGAGACACTTTGTCAATTAATACACACAAAAGAAAGTTTTAATGCTTGCTTTGCCAAGTATAAAGAGCTTGTTAGGGGTTTATTTTTGGAGTGAACGTAGGCAAATTACGTGCTGGACGAGGCCCGATGAGGGAGCATAGCCAAAGCTACGCGACCGAAGAAGAACGACGTACAGTGCGTAATTTGACAAGAGCAGCCCGAAATTTAAATCCCAAACAGGTTCTAAACAAGCATTAAGCTGTAAATTTGTAGCATGAAGAAGATAACATTCCTACTGTACACGACGACTATTCTTACGGCAATATTTTTAATATCAGCCTGTGGCAGCGATGCACCTACTGACCAAAACACAGATGGACCTGTTCTTTCTGGCGATGATGAAATCGACCAGGTAAGTCAGCGCCTGTCTCAAGATCCCAATAATGCAGAGCTCTACGCCTTGCGGGCAGAAATTTTTTACGAAAAAAACAGCTACGATCAAGCGATTGCAGATATGACCGCAGCCCTTTCATTGGATTCTGTAAACATTGATTATCACCATTTATTGACGGACATCTACCTGGATTATTTCCGTTCACGACTGGCGCTGCAAACCATGGAGCGCGCGGTAGCCATTGCACCCGAAGATATTAGCTCTTGGCTGAAGCTGAGTGAAATTCAGCTTTTCCTGAAAATGAATCAAGCTTCGCTGGCCTCTATTGATAAAGCCTTGCGGATTGACCCACAGAATGCCCTGGCTTTTTTCTTTATGGGGAAGAACTTTGAAGAACTAGGCGACATCAACCGAGCGATTAACGCTTTCCAGGAATCATCAGAAATTGATCCCGAAATGCTGGATACCTGGATCAAACTGGGGCAATTGCACGCCAGTATTGACGGTAATCTGGCAGAAACTTTTTATGACAATGCTATTGAAGTAGACAGCAGCAGTACTATTGCCCTAAGTGCCAAAGCGGAATACCTATGGGATCAGGATAATCCAGAAGGAGCCCTGGAGCTGTATAAAACAGCTATCCGGAAAGCACCCATGGACGAGAAAAGCTACTACAACGCCGGCCTTGTACTACTCGAATTGGATGAAATGGAAGAGGCGTATGAGCATTTTACCATGGCTATTGAAAATGCACCGCTTTATGCAGCGGCCTATTACTACCGAGGTTATGCCGCAGAAGCTATGGGCAACAATGAGCAGGCTGTTCAAGATTACGAGCACACTATTCGTTTGGCACCAGAATACGTGCAGGCAAGAGAAGGGTTGAATCGGTTGAAATAAAGATTTTCCTTATCTTGGTAAGCGACTTATTCTAATGAAAATCGATTGCCATGAAAAGTGTTAAATATCTTACCGCTTACATCATTCCTGTCCTCTGTATTTTTGGCTTGCTTCAAGGTGGGATAGCCGCTTATGCAACGGTTGTTTTCTCCTTTGGACTGATTCCCTTATTGGAGCAATTCCTTCCTCAGGATACTTCCAATTTGCCGGAAGAGGAGCGTAATGATCGCTTGGCTAGAAAGGTCTTTGATTGGCTGTTGTACCTCAATGTTCCGCTTGTTTTTGGGATCATTTGCCTTTTTATTTACCAGTTGAATACGCAAGACTACACAACCAGCGAGCTGACCGGGCATGTACTTTCCGTAGGAATAGTGCTGGGTGTTTGCGGCATCAATGTTGCGCACGAATTGGGGCACCGAAGTAACAAAGTGGAACAAACCTTGGCGAAAATATTGCTACTGCCTACCCTGTATCAGCACTTCTTTATTGAGCATAATCGTGGCCATCACAAACACGTTGCCACACCACTTGATCCCGCTACTGCCCGCAAAGGAGAAATAGTATATACATTTTGGTTTCGTTCCCTGTGGGGCTCTTATCGCAGTGCTTGGCGCTTGGAGCGAGATCGCTTGCAGCGCAGTAAACTCCCTTTTTGGAGCTTCCAAAACGAGATGGTCCGCTTTAGCATCCAGCAACTTATCTACGTAGCCTTGGTTTTCGCCCTTACCCCTTCCTGGCAGATGGCCCTGGCGGTGTTGACTGCTGGTTTGATCGGTGTACTGCTCTTGGAATCTATCAATTACGTAGAGCACTATGGCCTCCAACGCCGCCTTTTGGACAATGGCCGCTACGAGCGCGTACAACCTCGCCACTCGTGGAATGCCAACTATCATCTGGGCCGAATCATGCTCTACGAGCTCACCCGCCATTCTGATCACCACTACTTGGCCAACAAAAAATACCAGATCCTCGATCATCACGAACAGGCACCTGTATTGCCTTTGGGCTACCCAGCTTCTATTCTCATGGCGCTGGTGCCGCCGCTTTGGTTGGTGGTGATGGATAGGAGGTTGGAAGAGGTCGGGGTCGCGTAAGACGGACCAAGCTGCTTAGGAATTCAAAATAATAGAATGGAGTTAGAAGATGTCTTGTTTAGAGTATGGGTAGTTTTTATGATTTTCATCCCCTTAGCGTTATACTTCTCAGGTAAGAACGTACTGAAGTTGTTCCCAGAGGTAACGAATGATGATATTCAGTTTAAAGAAAGATGGTGCTCAGGGTATTCTGGAATGTATACTAGAAGAGCAAACGGTGCTAAAAATATATTAATGGTGATGGTAGTTAAAAATGAGTTTTGGATAAAATCTCATCCAATTCATGCGCTAGCAATTGAAAAATCCGGTATTCTGACTAAAATACCAATTGATGATATAAAGGAAATAACCCCATACGGGAAGAAGGAGGTTTCCGTAGTGTATTCAAGTGGAGCTAATACCAATTCTGTAACGGTGAGTTTAAAGAATAGAGGAAAATTCATGAGTATTTTGAAAGGGTCATCATCACAGTTAATTGTTAATCAACTAATGGAAAAAAATGATTGATTAACTCCCTTTAATCTATCGTTAGGTGTATAGAATGTGAGCGTAGAGGCGATTATAAAATTGACTCAATAAAAGCATTGGATTTGGATGTCATAAGTAATAGATACAGCGTTTCAATTCTATCAAAATTAGTAAGGCATTTTATGCCATTGGGCTTAGTGATTTTCTTTTGCTATAGCACAGGGACAGAATGTTTATTGTGTCCATTTTTCGACAATTTTTGTATTGTCACGGGAGTCTATATCCTGTTTTCGGTTGTGCAGATTGCATACACAAATCCATCTTTCTATTTTAAAGAGCGGTCCGTTTTAGTAAAGTTCCCCATGTTGTTTAGATGGAAAGATTTTGAAGTGAATTATGAAGAAATACAATTGGCTCTATTTAGGCATGAGCCATTTCAATCTAAGTTTTTCGATAATAGACCTGGGCTTACTCTTCTGTTGAGGCTAGTCGTAAACTTAGTCGTACCAATTGAGTATAAATGGATGAAATTAGAAACGCCTACAAAGAAATATTTGGTGTTTTGTTTTGGATTAGAATATGACTATTTTGATAACTGTGATGATATACTGTTTGAAACACTAAAGTTAGCGTTTTCTGAAAGGGGAGTGAAGACGCTTTGGACAGAAACGGATGATTTTTATTTTCAGAATGATTGATAGGATGACGTACCCCATTCAGCGCGAAAGGCAACGCCTGTAGCCCGGCGGACGGAGGAGCAGGCCAAAGGATGGGCCGGAGCGCCAGCGACAGACAGCCTGGTGCCGCAGCGGTGTTTGCACAGCAACACCACTGCCGGTATGGCCCATAAAATTGTGTCAACGTGTTTCAGTCCTAGTCAATATTTCCGACTTCCCACTTCCGCTTACTGACTTCCCGTTCGGCATTGGGTCCACCTATGTAGCTGCCCACTTCCCACTTCAAACTTATTTCCCCCACTCCGTATGATACGTCTCCCCATCACCATCTAGTCGTTCGTAGGTGTGAGCGCCAAAGTAATCACGCTGAGCCTGTACCAGGTTGAGTGGCAAACGCGGTGCCCGCAAAGATTCAAAATAGTGCAAAGCACTGCTGAGGGCCAGCAGAGGAATACCATTTTGGGTAGCAGTTTCTACCACCGCGCGGACGGATGATAACAGTGTTTTGAGACGACCACGGAATACCGACGAAGCAATAAGATTTTCCAGGTCTGGCCGGGCCGCATAGGCCTGACGAATATCTTCTAATATTTCGGCCCGGATGATGCACCCACCCCGCCATATTTTTGCCGTTTCCGAGAGGTTTAGCTCCAGGCCCATCTCTTTGCTGGCTACGGCCAAAAGGTGGAGCCCCTGAGCGTAGGTGAGGATAAAACTAAAGAGCAGTGCGTGCTCTAGCTGAATAGCAAAAGTGGTTTTGTTTTCGATACTTTCGGTAGGGAAGGAACCATATTTTTGTCCGGCTTCCTGGCGAAAATCAAAGAAGGATGAAAGCCCCCGCATAGTAACGGCCGCATCAATGGTAGGCACAGGAACGCCGAGGTCCATCGCCGACTGCGAAGTCCATTTGCCGGTGCCTTTTTGTTTGGCTTTGTCAAGGATGGCATCAATCAGGTGACCTTCTGTTTTGTCATCCTTTTGCCCGAAAATGGTGGCGGTGATTTCGATCAGAAAAGATTGCAAAGGGCCTTGGTTCCATTGCGTGAAGGTCTCGTGGATTTCCTCATTGGAGAAGCCACCGATCCGCCGCATGAGGTCGTAGGTTTCGGCAATCAGCTGCATCATGCCATACTCAATGCCATTGTGTACCATTTTTACGTAGTGTCCGGCTGCGCCTTTACCCATGTAGGCAACACAAGGCTCGCGATCTACTTTGGCAGAAACTGCCTCCAGGATGGATTGCACATCCTCCCAGGCAGAAAAATCGCCGCCAGGCATAATGCTCGGCCCGCGTCGGGCACCTTCTTCGCCGCCAGAAACACCTACACCCAAAAATCTTATCCCCTTTGCATTGAGGTTTTCGGCACGACGTGCGGTATCGTTGTAATGAGAATTACCACCGTCGATAATCAGGTCGCCTTGGTCTAGGTGTGGTAAGAGGCCTTCAATAACTTTATCCACGATTTTGCCCGCAGGAACCAGCAGCATGATGCGGCGTGGTGACTTTAGCATTTGCAAAAATTCCGCTTGATCGGTGGTGGCTTGCATTTTGCGGTGCCCGGCTTCTTCATTGAGTGATGCTGCTTTTTCAGGGTCCAGGTCTAAGCCCGCAGCCGAGAAGCCTTTGTCTGCAACGTTCAATAAAAAATTACGGCCCATTGTGCCCAGACCAATCATTCCGAAATCGTATTGCATGGATGTTATTATTAGGCTTGCACCAACTTTTGTTTAGTTGAGCGGTTTGAAAAAGAGTACACTTTACAGCTAAACTGTACTTTTGGCAAAAGTAAGAGAATCCTGTCTTGGTGGACTATAAATTAGCGATTATCGCTAACCCAACTGAAAAACGATCCTTGGGCCCAACAAGTTTAGGTGAACTTCGAGGAAAATGTCCATTTTTGCAATCATCCTTAATCATCGTCTTGTATGACTCCTCATATCTTCGTTATTTTTGGCGCTTCTGGCGACCTTACCGCCAGAAAATTAATTCCCGCCTTCTATCATCTTTATGAAGGAGGGTATTTGCCTGAAAATTTTGCACTCCTGGGGGTTAGCCGAACGGAGTTGTCGGATGAAGATTTTCGCAAGAAAGCCGTTTACGAAAGTACTTATCTTTCCGAGGATTTGCCACAAGAAAAGAAGGATACTTTCGCTAAAATGCTTTTTTATCAACCCATTGATACTTCCAGCGAAGCTGATTATGGCAAGGTGAAAGAGCGGCTGACGAAGCTGGATCAGGCCATTGGTACAAAAGGAGATTATATCTTTTACCTCTCTACGCCGCCTAAGTTATACAAAACGATTCCTGCTTATCTTGCTACCCATGGCTTGAATAAGGCGGAAGGCCATTTCCGCCGACTGGTGATTGAAAAGCCGTTTGGCTATGATGCGGAGTCAGCTAGCGAACTGAATAACCATCTCTTACAATTCTTCAAAGAAGAAGAGATTTATCGGATCGACCATTACCTCGGGAAAGAGACGGTGCAAAACCTGCTGGTGACGCGGTTCGCCAATGGTATTTTCGAACCACTTTGGAACCGAAACTATATCGAACACGTACAAATTACTTCTGCAGAACCAATGGGGGTAGGTAGCCGTGGTGGTTACTATGATGATTCGGGTGCTTTGCGCGATATGATTCAGAATCACCTTTTGCAGGTCGTTGCACATATTGCCATGGAGCCACCTGTTTCGGCTGCTGCCCATGCTATTCGTAGCGAAAAGTTGAAATTGTTTCAATCGTTGCGGCCGATTGATCCAGAAGAAGTGGAGCAATATGTGGTACGTGGTCAGTATACGGCATCAGAAATTGCGGGAGATACTGCTGTAGGCTACCGCGAAGAAGAAGGTGTTCTCGATGATTCCAGAACGGAGACTTTTGTGGCGATGAAATTTTTTATCGACAATTGGCGCTGGGCTGATGTACCGTTCTACGTACGCACAGGCAAGCGCCTACCTACTAAGGTTTCGGAGGTGGTGATTACCTTTAAACAATCACCACAGCGCCTTTTTCGCAGTGAAGAAACCTTCAGTGATCCTTACAATCAGCTTATTATTCGTATCCAGCCGCACGAAGGACTGGCGCTTAAGTTTGGGATGAAAATCCCCGGGCAAGGCTTTCGTGTAAAGGATGTCAATATGGATTTTCACTACGCAGACCTTACCGATGCTGATGTGCCGGAAGCTTACGAACGCCTCATCTTGGATTGTATCCGCGGTGACGCTACGCTCTACTCTCTCGGAGAAAGCGTAGAGGCTGCCTGGGCTTTTGTGGACCCCATTCTAAATGCTTGGAAGGCTAATGAAAGCAAGCTGTTTGGTTATCCCGCCGGCACTTGGGGCCCTAAAGAAGCAGATAGCCTCTTCGATAATGGGACACGCTGGCGTAACCCTTGCAAGAACCTGACGGATATGGGTGATTTTTGTGAGCTCTAAAAAGGAGGTTCGGCTATTTGAAAATATAAGAGACTTCGAAGCTAAGGAACAGCACGAAAATAAAAAGCGATTCGCAGTTTATTTTCTGCGCAATACTAATTGAGTTTTCCATTCCTTTTGCCCAATACTAAGCTATGTCAAAACCAGAATATCAGATTCCTGCGGGTGCCCGGATAGGGCACGTACACTTGAAGGTAGCAGATTTACAGCGAGCGCTGGATTTTTACTGTGGCCTGTTGGGCTTTGAGGTAATGGCTACTTATGGCGAAGATGCTGCCTTTATTTCAGCGGGTGGTTATCATCATCATATAGGCTTGAATACTTGGTTTAGCAAAGGAGCACCAAAATCAGATCGCCGTGCAGTTGGTCTCTTTCATACCGCATTGGTCTACCCTACACGAGAAGACCTGTCTGCTATTGTAAAACGACTGATTAGCGCTGATTATCCCCTTACGGGAGCTTCTGATCATGGTGTTTCAGAGGCTATTTACCTAGATGATCCTGACGGAAATGGCGTAGAATTGTATTGGGATCGCCCGCGCGAGGAATGGCCAATGAACAAGGATGGAAGTCTCCATATGTATACTCGGGTTTTGGATGTAGACGGACTTTTGGCGTTAACGGATTAACGTTTGTGTTGCATCAATGGTAAAACCAACCTCAGGAATCCGAAAACAGTCGTTATTGATGCATTTGATAGTTTCCAGCGTTGAAATCAAGTGCAATCAAACCTGATACTGCTTTGCTTAAACGCAAAAAAGTCATTGAAGGTCTTATCTTTGTTGCTCAATATAATTATGACGGCTCATGCGTAATTCGAAGCTCTTACTCTTTAGTGTGTTTTTTCTGGTAATAGGTAGTCTTTTTTATACTTCTTGTAAAAGTGATCCCCCACAAAAACCGGATACTCCTCGCCCCAAAGGGCCTGTAGCTGTCCCTGCTTTTGATGCTGATGCTGCCTACGATGATATTGCCAAGCAAGTAAGTTTTGGCCCTCGGGTAATGGGGAGTGAAGGCCATGAAGCTACACGCGAATGGTTGGTAGCAGAGCTAAAAGCGACAGGCGCAAAAGTAATCGAGCAGGATTTTCAGGCGGCCGTTTATACAGGCGAAAAGTACCCCGCAACGAATATCATTGCGCAGTTTAACCCTGAAGTATCTGATCGGATCATGCTAGCCGCTCATTGGGATACGCGCCATATTGCGGATAGCCCTTTGAATACAGATCGAGAAGCCGAGCCGATATTAGGTGCCGACGATGGTGGCAGTGGGGTAGGCGTAATTTTGCAAATAGCCCGTACTTTGGCAGCACAGAAAGTAGGCATCGGAGTTGATTTGGTTTTATTTGATGCCGAAGACTATGGTGAAGCAGGAGGCCAGCCGAATACTTACTGTTTGGGTAGCCAATATTGGTCGAACAACCGCCCGACGCCTATAAAGCCTCGCTACGGTATTTTGCTAGATATGGTCGGCGCAAAAGATGCTCAATTTAAAATTGAAGGGAACAGTTGGCAATACGCACAACCTATCGTGCAAAAAGTATGGGTGCTGGCAAAACAAATGGGCCGCAGTAACTATTTTCTCAATGAAGGAGGCCCAGGAATTACGGATGATCACTACTTCGTGAATACGATTGCTGGTATTCCTATGATTGACATTATCAACCTAAAAGGAACAGAAGAAACCGCCTTTGGCCCTCATTGGCACACCCATCATGACGATATGGAAATCATTGACAAAAATACGCTACGAGCAGTAGGGCAAGTACTATTGGCTGTCATTTATCGAGAGGATGCTGGCCAATTCTAGATGATATTACCATTCAAAGTACAAAACTGACGATTCACCAGAAAAGACTGTTGTAACAAGCACAGAAGGGGCAGCTTTGGTCCATTAAATTATTCAGACCCTGAATTTACCAAAGCTCATCAAGATGTTACGACTACTATTTACCCTTTCAATACTAGTTTCTGGTACGGCCCTTTGGTCGCAGCAAACGATCAAAGGAACTATTATAGACCAACAATCCGAGATGCCACTCATTGGTGCTGCCGTAGAGTTGGTTAGCGTCGAAAATTCCCCTGGCACCGTTACCGATATTGACGGATACTTCCGTTTGAAGGAGGTACCCTATGGCCGTCAGGTTATCCGGGTTACGTACCTGGGATACGAAGCCCTTACTATTCCCAATATCGTGGTGGGAGCAGGCAAAGAAGTCATCCTACAACTAGCGATGGAAGAAGCAATCGCTGAACTCGACGCCGTTGTAGTAACTGCGAATGTGGATAAAGATCGTCCGCAAAATGAATTAGCGACCATCTCGGCACGGACCTTCTCTGTAGAAGAAGTCAACCGTTATGCAGGTGGGAATAGCGATGTTGCTCGACTGGCCAGTAACTTTGCTGGCGTATCTACTGCCAATGATTCTAGGAACGACATTGTTATTCGTGGAAATTCACCAACAGGCGTGCTTTGGCGATTGGAGGGTATTCCTATTCCCAATCCCAATCATTTTTCTACATTGGGTACAACGGGTGGCCCGGTGAGCGCACTCAACCCAAATTTACTTCGCAACTCGGATTTCCTTACCAGTGCTTTTCCTGCGGAATACGGCAATGCATTGGCGGGCGTTTTTGATCTCGGACTCCGCACCGGTAATCGTGACCGACATGAATTTATGCTTCAAATGGGAGCGTTTAGCGGGCTGGAAGGCATGGCCGAGGGACCTTTGTTTAATGGTGGGTCTTATGTCGTGGCGGGGCGTTACTCTTTTGTTGGTTTAGCCGCCGAATTGGGTATTCCTGTAGGAACCAACGCTACGCCCAACTACCAGGACCTTACTTTTAAGTTGGATTTTGGCAATGGAAAAGCAGGTAAGTTTGTCCTCTTCGGTATCGGTGGGCGTAGTGATATTGATTTTCTCCATGATGAAATTGCCGAAGATGACCTTTTTGCTGCTGCGGATGAAGACGCTTTTGCTGAATCAAGTTTTGGCGTTTTAGGCCTACGCCACAATCTTATCCTAAGCGACAAAGCTTATATACGTACTGTAATTGCCGGTACTAGTTCAGGGAATACCTTTACCCAGGATCGGTATTTTTTGCAAGACACAGAAGAAGAGTTTAAGGTGCCCTATGCCGATGTTGACAATACAGAAAATCGCTACTCTTTGTCATCTTACGTAAATAAAAAATTCAATGCCCGCTGGACTGCGCGTGCCGGGGTCTTGGTCGAACTGTACGATTATGACCTAAATGCATTGGATGCAGAAGAAGGGCCGGATGCCGATGGTGATGGTATTCGTGAATTAGCGCTGGCTTACAAGTTTCAAGATCAGGCGACAATTCTACAACCATTTGTACAAACGCAATACCGCTTTAGCACAAAGTGGACTTTGAACGCTGGCCTGCACGCCCAATATTTGGATATCAATGATGCAACAGCCATTGAACCTAGGGTGGCTGTAAATTGGGACTTTGCACCTCTCCAAAGGCTTACATTAGGCTACGGTTTGCATAGCCAAGCACAACCCATTCCCATTTTGTTAGCTGCGGCTATTGACGATGAAGGAACGATAAGCCGGCCTAACAAAGAACTTGATTTTACCCGTAGCCAGCACTTTGTATTAGGCTATGATTACAAATTCTCTCCAGCCTGGCGCTTAAAAGTAGAAGCCTATTATCAGGATGTAAATAATGTGCCTGTAGACCCTTTTTCGAGTTCATTTTCTATACTAAATACCGGGGCGGATTTTGTCTTTCCACGGAATAAAGTGGGACTTGTGAATGACGGTTCAGGCAAAAATTATGGTGTAGAATTGACTTTGGAAAAATTCTTTAGTAACAACTATTACGGTTTACTTACAGCTTCCATTTATGACTCTAGTTACAAAGGAAGTGACGGTGTCGAACGCAGTACCGCTTTTAATAATTCCTATGTTCTGAATCTTCTGGCTGGTAAAGAATGGAGTTTTGGACCAGATGGCAGAAATGCGATTACCGTGGATACGAAAATTACAACAGCGGGCGGAAGGCCCTTCTCTCCTACTGATTTAGCAGCTTCGCAAGCAGCAGGCTTTCAGGTCGATGTTGAAGAAGAAGCTTTCAGCCTAACACTTGATCCCTATTTTCGGTGGGACCTCAAGTTTGGCGTCACAATGAACAGTACAAAGCGTAAACTTACCCACCGTTTCTATCTGGATTTTCAGAACCTGACAGACCAGGAAAACGTTTTTGTACGCCGCTACAATCGACAAACAAACGAAGTGAATGAAGTCTACCAGCGTGGGTTCTTCCCTGATTTTTTATACCGCGTACAGTTTTAATAAACAGGAGTACGACAAATGAGTGGCTTTTGTAGATAATTGGTGGTTCCCCGTGATTTGTCGCGGGGAACCACTAATCGTCTTAGGATAGAAGAGGGATTAGCCCGGAAAATAAATAAAAAACAATGCCCCTTACTCTATAGAGTCCGTACCTTAGCCTAAACAGATTTTACCAAACGCATGGCCAAAGGGAAACATACGCTACGCCCACACGCAGAAACCGCTTTCGCAAAAGAGCTTAAAGCCCTCAAAGCGCAGGATAAACAACACCGCCCGCAAGGTTGGGAGCTTTCCCCCCAAGCAGTGGTGACCTACTTGCTGGGCGGAGAGTTGGCTGATGGTACCGTTATTGAACCCAAATACTTCGGACAGCGCCGATTGATTGAAGTAGCAGTTGCTACCCTGGTTACAGATCGTGCACTCTTACTGGTAGGTATACCCGGGACCGCCAAAACATGGGTGAGCGAACACTTGGCAGCAGCCATCAGCGGCAACTCTACACTTTTGGTACAAGGTACCGCTGGCCTGAATGAAGAAGCATTGCGCTATGGTTGGAATTATGCTCAATTGCTGGCCGAAGGGCCATCAGAAAAGGCTATCGTTCCTAGTCCTATTATGAAAGGAATGACCACGGGCAAAATTGTGCGGATAGAAGAGCTTACCCGAATACCCAGCGATGTGCAGGATGCCCTGATAACTATACTATCAGAAAAAACACTGCCCATTCCCGAATTGAATGCCGAAGTACAGGCCATTCGTGGTTTCAACGTGATTGCTACGGCAAACGATCGAGATAAAGGAGTCAATGAGCTTTCTTCTGCCCTCCGTCGGCGTTTCAACACCGTTGTGATGCCGCTTCCTGCTACCTTGGAGGAAGAAGTGAAAATCGTTGAAACAAGGGTACAGCAGACCCAGACCCAGCTCGAAATTCCAGCACCACCACTCCCTTCGGAAGAAGTACGCCGACTGGTGACTATTTTTCGAGAACTCCGTTCTGGTAAAACCGAGGATGGTCGTACCCGAATTAAATCGCCTAGTAGTACCCTCAGTACTGCCGAAGCTATTTCTGTACTCAATAACGGGCAGGCACTAGCGACTCATTTTGGGAATGGCGAATTGCATGCTGATGATTTGGCAGCAAGCCTCACAGGCGCCATTATCAAAGATAACCAGCAGGATGCTCCATTGTGGGAGGAATACTTAGAAACGGTAGTTCGCCAGCGAAAAAATTGGAAAGACTTGTACGATGCTTGTCGAATACTATTGTAAGGTTTTAGATTAGGGGAAGATTATAGCAATAAAAAGCTATTTTACACCGTCTTTACTCCCCCAAGAACTTTATGAGAGCTGTCATCCTATCCATTTTTGTTGTTTTATTGACCACTTTTGCTTTAACGGCTCAAGAGCCAACAGCTATTACCATTGACAAAATATCAGTAATTGGTCAGAAACGTACCCGGCTGGCAGTTATTTTCAGAGAGTTACCCATTAAGGTAGGAGACACCATCTCCCTCGCTAATTTACCAAAAAAGATCGCGGAGGCAGAACGCCAACTTATGAACACCAACCTGTTCAGTAAGGCGAATATCACCTACAAAGACTGGGAAGGCGCTACTCAAAAAGTTCACCTGCAAGTAGAGCTGTTAGAAAACTGGTACATCTATCCCGTTCCAACCTTCGATTTGGCCGACCGCAATTTCAACGTCTGGTGGAAGGAACAAAATCGTTC
Source organism: Lewinella sp. (assembly GCF_050633125.1). NCBI lineage: Bacteria > Pseudomonadati > Bacteroidota > Saprospiria > Saprospirales > Lewinellaceae > Lewinella > Lewinella sp. The sequence goes on along the minus strand of NZ_JBOEFX010000091.1, from coordinate 66,052 downwards.
GCTTCAGCGGGTGAATATCGGGTTGGAAGTCAACCATCTTAATTTTACAGGTTGGGGAGATAAGATTGAAGTAGGCTTTGAATATGGCTACACCCGTAGCTACAGTGGTAGCTATAAAATTCCCTACATTAATAAGAAGCAAACGCTGGGGCTGGCGGCAGGCCTTAGTTACAGCCGTAACCGCGAAGTGAATTACGCTACGGTGGATAATAAGCAGGAGTTTTATCGTGATGATGCTCGCTTTCTGCGTAGATTTTACAAATTTGAAAGTAGCTTAACCTGGCGCCCTGCGATTTATGCCATGCATACGTTTGGCCTGGAGTTCCATCAGGAATGGATAGACCCCTTGATTGTCCAGCAATACAATCCTGATTATTTTGGAGACAACAAGAACGAAATCAGTTTTTTTAGGCTGCTTTATCGTTTCGCTTATGATTTTAGAGACAATCGCGCTTATCCTTGGTCAGGCCACATTTATGGTGCCGAATTACTGAAAGATGGTGTCGGAATCTTCAATGACCGTTCCTCGCTTACCTTGGATGTTTTTGGTTCTAAATACTGGCCGGTAGGGGAGCGTTGGAGCTTTGGGCTTGTTGGAGGAGGGAAATATTCATTTATACGTCAATCGCAGGCATATCGCTATAACCGGGCACTGGGTTTTGGCAGGAGCAAGTTGAGTGGTTACGAGCTGTATCTCCTGGATGGCCTGGATGCGGCGTATCTGCGTAAGAGTGTCCGTTTTAACCTTTGGAAGGGGAATATTACTTTTGGTAAATGGGTCTTTTTAGAATCTTTTCGGGAGCTACCTTTTCATTTTAACCTTAGTATGAGTAGCGATATGGGGTACGCAAACAGCCCATTCAATACCCAACCGAACCCACTCAATAATGAGTTTCTTTGGGGCGGTGGAATCGGGATTGATCTTGTTTTTTATTATGATTTCGTACTTCGCCTACAGTACAGTGCAAACAAAATTGGTGACCGTGGGTTTTTCCTTGATTTTGAACTAGGGATATAAAAGAGAAATCAACTCTTTCCAAAATTTCCCATCTTTGCAGCACCAAATAAAACATAAAAGCATAAAAATAAATTGAGTACTTATCTAGCTATGTCGAGCAGACAGGCTGAGAAAAGACTTCATTTTTTTTCTGCGTAATACCAATGACCACATGTCTAAAAAAGCTTTGATTGAATGCGTGCCCAATTTTAGTGAAGGCCGCGACTTGACTATTATTAAGCAAATTACCGATGCGATTGAAACCGTTGAAGGGGTAAAACTCCTCGATGTTGATCCAGGCTACGCTACCAATCGTACTGTGGTCACTTTTGTGGGTGAACCTGCCGCTGTAGTAGAAGCAGCATTTCGGGGGATTCAAAAAGCAGCTGAGCTTATCGATATGCGTCAGCATCAAGGAGAGCACCCCCGTATGGGAGCCACTGATGTATGCCCGCTAGTACCTATTGCGAATATTACGATGGAAGAAGCTGCTCACTGGGCACAACAGTTGGGCCGCCGCGTTGGAGAAGAATTAAAAATTCCTATTTATCTATACGAAAGTGCTGCTTCTCGTCCTGAAAGGAAGAATTTGGCTACTGTTCGTGCTGGTGAATACGAAGGGTTGGCAGATAAGTTGAAGCAGCCTGAATGGAAACCTGATTTTGGTACAGCAACCTTTAACGCAACAGCAGGGGCCACAGCTATTGGTGCTCGTGATTTCTTGATCGCTTATAATGTGAACCTCAATACGACATCGGTTCGGCGAGCCAACTCTGTTGCTTTTGACATCAGAGAGAAAGGTCGTGTGCAACGTTCAGGTAACCCAATTACTGGGCCAGTTGTAGAAGATGAAAATGGTGAGCCAGTACGCACTCCTGGTACTTGCAAAGGCGTAAAAGCTATTGGATGGTTTATTGAAGAATATGGCGTTGCGCAGATTAGTATGAATATTACGGATACTAAACTTACCGCCCTACACGAAGCTTTTGAGGCAACGAGGGAGAGTGCTACTCGGCGTGGTTTACGTGTCACCGGTTCTGAACTTGTTGGTCTCGTTCCTTTGCAGGTAATGCTGGATGCGGGGAAGTATTTTCTGGCACAACAGCAACGATCTTTAGGCGTGAGTGAGGAAGAAATCGTCAAAATTGCGATAAAGTCTTTGGGACTGGACGAATTGAGCCCTTTTGATCCCAACAAAAAAATTATTGAATACCAACTGCGAGAAGAAGCTGGTGCACCATTAGCGGCGATGAGTCTCCGCGACTTTGCAAATGAAACAGCCAGTGAAAGCCCTGCACCTGGTGGTGGTTCAATTGCAGCTTATGTAGGTGCACTCGGAGCAGGCCTCGGAACAATGGTCGCAAACCTAAGTAGCCACAAAAGAGGTTGGGATGATCGCTGGGCAGAATTTAGCGAATGGGCCGAACGGGGGCAGGAACTTAAAGACCAGCTCTTGCTACTTGTCGATCAGGATACCCAAGCTTTTGAAGGTATTATGGACGCTTTTCGTTTACCTAAAGGTAGTGATGCAGAAAAGGCTGCTCGCCGTGAAGCTATCCAGTTGGCTACTAAAGAGGCTATGATGACGCCTTTTAGAATCATGGAAACATCCAGTCATATTTTTCCACTTTGCCGGGCAATGGCAGAGAATGGCCTTCCTGCCTCGGTCTCTGATGCTGGAGTAGGAGCGCTTTGTGCACGAGCAGCTATTCATGGCGCTCATCTCAATGTACAGATCAACGCTAGCGGTTTGCATGACGAATATTTCAAAGAGGATTTACTTGCAAAAAGCGCTAAGCTAGCTGCAGCAGCGGATCAGGAAGAAAAGGAAATCATGGAGATGGTAAGAAAGGCGATCTAGAAAAAGAATCAACTCATTTTAGCAAACAAGATCGAAGTAAAAAAGGCACCTAAGGAATGAACTTAGGTGCCTTTTCTTTGCAAAAGAACGTCCAGGAATTACTCTGGCTCAAATCCAAGGATGATGTTAAAGTCACCCATGTTTTGTAAAGTTCTTGGCCCTGTTTTGTCAATGCCGATACCGTAGTCAAATCCAAGTGTACCAAACATCGGTAGGAAAACCCGGACACCACCACCAACGGAACGTTGTAGTTCGAATGGGTTGAAGTCGCGGCCATCACGCCATGCATTTGCTCCTTGCGCAAATGCGAGTACGTAGATAGTAGAACTTGGGTTCAAAGACAGTGGGTAACGTAGTTCAAAAGTAAGTTTGCTGTAAAGTGGTGTCGCTACTTCCTGGCCATTGCCAATAGTATTGCCAGGGAAATCAGCGATCTCATAGCCTCGACTAGAGATAATATCTACACCGGCATAACCAAATTGCTGGTTGTTAATACCATCACCTCCTAACTGGAAACGTTCGAATGGAGAAGTACCAATTTCATTATTATAGCTACCGATTACCCCAAATTTGGTTTGAGCTTTAAGTACTAATTTACCCACTAGGGTGGTGTACCATTCTGCATCAAAACGCCACTTGTGATATTCCAACCAGCGGTAACGATCCTCAGGAGGGAGGTCAGCATAGTTTTTGTCATCGAAAGCAGAATAAGGAGGTGTGAATTGTACCGATAAAGATATATTAGAACCTTCTTTCGGGAAAAGAGGATCATTTACAGTGTTTCGCGCCAAAGTCTGCGTGATACTGAAGTTGTTGTAATAACCACCGCGCACCACTTGGCCATCGTCAGAACGGAAAACATTAAAAAGGCTCCAGTTTTGTAGGTTCAGCGTCTGAATATTAACCCCTGTACGAGAAACGAAGTTGTCATCAGGCCAACGCAAGCGAGTACCTACACTCACAGAAAATTGAGTGATGTTGAAACTCTGGTAGGCATCTGGATTGTTCTTCGAAGCACCGTTAGTAAAGCGATTGTAAAAACCAGCCACCGTTAAAGAGGTAGGTTTTTTACCCCCCAGCCACGGTTCGGTGAAAGAAACGTTATAAGACTGGTAGAAGTCGCCATTCGTTTGTGCACGCAGGCTCACCCGCTGACCATCACCCTGAGGGAGAGGGTGCCAAGCTTTACGATTGGTGATATTACGTAAACTGAAGTTATTAAAGGTAACACCCAATGTACCAATAACTCGGCGTTGCCCACCCCAACCGGCAGACAGTTCCAACTGGTCTGAAGGTTTCTCTTCAACAGTATATTCAATGTCAACAGTACCACGGTTAGGGTTAACCGGCGTGTTGATACCCAGATTTTCCGGGTTGAAATAGTTGAGGTTGATAATCTGACGTTGTGAACGAATGATGTCCGAACGGCTGAATTTATCCCCTGGACGGGTACGTAATTCACGGCGGATAACGTGTTCGTGAGTACGGTCGTTACCAGCAATTGTTACTTTATCAATAGTAGCCTGTGGCCCTTCAAAGATTCTGATTTCTAAATCGATACTGTCGCCTTCAATCGCCGTCTCAATAGGGTCGGCACGGAAGAAGAGGTAACCATTGTCCATGTATAAGGTACTCACGTCGCGACCATCCTGGCTAAAGCTCAGGCGAGTCTCCAGTAATTCCTGGTTGTAAACATCACCAGATACAATACCCAGTACTTCTTCTAGTTGTTGTGTTTCGTAGATGGAGTTGCCTTTGAAAGCAATATCACGGAAGAAATATTGCGTTCCTTCTGCTAAGTCGATTTTCAACATCAACTCTCCTTTTTCATTACGCCAGCTACTGTCTTGCACGATGCGGGCGTCTCGGTAGCCAATCTTATTATAGAAAGCGATGATGGCGTCTTGATCCGCGTCATATTCTTCCGCAATGAATTTGGACCCCGTAAGGAAGCGGCGCTTCTCTTTGGTTTCCATTTCTTTCCGTAAGCGACGAGATTTAACAGCTGTATTTCCTGAGAAAACGATGTTTTTAACCTTGATTTTATCATTTTGGTTAACATCGAAAACGAGGCGGACAGCATTTACCCGACTCGTATCATTGATCTCTTCTACCGCTACACGAGTATCAAGGAATCCTTTTTCTACAAAGAATGCTCGAATGCTCTCAGCGGCATTTACTTTAATGTCTTCTGTAACAATCCCACCTTTTAGGAGGTAGCGATTTACCTCGTCGTTGAGGTCGTCGTGGAAGGATTTCTTTACCCCTTTGTAAGAAAAGCGTGAAAGGCGTGGGCGTTCCTGGACAATGTATTCCAGAAAGATAACATCACCAATTTTCTTCTCTTGGAGAATTTGGACATCGGTAAAAAGACGAAGGCGCCACAGATTTCTCAGTGCGCGCGGGATGTCATAACCAGGGATACGAATTTTGTCACCAACGGCTAAACCGGATACGCCAATAACAGCTGTTTCATCACTAAAGAAAGCACCGGTTACCTTGATGCCTCCGATTTCGTAATCCTGTGGATCAGTATAGTCGAATATTTCCAGGTTGTCATCTTCCTGAGCTTGTAGCGTTGCGTTAAAACCTACGGTGAGACCTATCAGCAAGACCGCGAAGCGGATGAGAGCTGAATTGGTACTTAACAACCGCTTGCAAGATGTTGCCAGGGGTAGTTTACGCGCTTTAATTGTTAGCATCTGTTTCATAAAAATCAAAACCTGCTTGTACTTATCGGAAATCACGAAAATAGGTGCTTCCCGGTAAGTGTAAATTATTCTTCCTCCTTAATTCTGGGGAAAGACGGACAAAGATAAGTCCTGGTTGTATAGTAACGGAGAATGTTTAGGCAATTTGTTCGCTGATCTTACCAAAACGTCTTTCTCTTTGCTGATAATCGACAATGGCTTGGTAAAAATTAGGCTTGCGAAAATCCGGCCAAAAGACGGGCGAAAAATAAAACTCAGCATAAGCAAGCTCCCATAACAAGAAATTACTGATCCTGTTTTCTCCACTCGTTCTGATCAAAAGTTCTGGGTCGGGCATGCCGTGCGTGCTTAGAGCACCGGCAATTTGTTCCGCATTAATATCTTCAGCTTTAAGCTCTCCCTTGGCAGCGGATGCTGCTAGTTTTTGAGTAGCCTGTGTGATGTCCCAGCGCCCACTATAGTTGAGTGCTAGCACTAAAGTCATTCTGGTGTTATTCTTCGTGTTTTCAATGCCTTCCAGTAGGGCATTGTAAGTAGCTTTGGGTAATTTGTCAATTTCACCAATAGCTTGTAGCCGGATATTGTTTTCCATCAGGGTGTTGGTTTCCTGATAAACAGTTTCCACCAACAAACGCATCAGTGCGGATATTTCTAATTTCGGACGCTTCCAGTTTTCTGTCGAAAAAGCATACAGTGTGAGGTATTTTACCCCAATTTCAGCAGCACCTTCGGTGATCTCACGAACGGATTTAACCCCATTACGGTGCCCGAAGACCCGAGGTTTACCCTTCTCTTTAGCCCAGCGACCATTGCCATCCATGATGACCGCAATGTGCTTTGGCAAGCGCTCTAAATCAATCTTGTTCTTCCAATCCATGAAATCTGTTTCCCGATAAAATAGGGTGGATAATGATGGAACCACAATGAGTGTAGTACCTACTGCCTCAAAAAGCTCACAAAATTACGAAAATATTGGTAATGGGGCCTTATTATCAAAGGGTAATCACATAATATACTGTAGATAAGATAAGTATATTTGCAGCTACAATTGCGACCCAATAATATGAGTACACCATCTTCCTTTACGGAATATCCGTATACCCGCCCTAAAATGGACGAGCTGAAAACTGATTTTAATCAGGTATTGTCAACCTTTTCAACGGCGGCGACCCTAAGCTTAGCCAGTAGTGCATTGAAGGATATTTACCAGCTGCGTAATGACTTTCAAACAATGTACAATCTGGCATATATTCGGCACAGTAGTAACACCAAAGATACTTTCTACGAAGCGGAAAACAATTTCTTTGATGAGCAATTACCTGTTTTCGAGGAGCTTAAGACCCGTTTTTATCGTGAATTGTTGGCCAGTAAATGGCGGTCAGCATTGGAGAAGGAACATGGAGAACAGCTTTTTGCAATTGCTGAACTTAGCTTGTGTACGTTTCGATCTGAAATTATCGAAAAGCTTCAGGAAGAAAATCGCTTGGCGAGTTCCTACAATAAATTGAAAGCTTCTGCTCAGATTGAATTTGATGGAGAAACCTACAACCTGTCATCAATTCAGCCCCGAGAAGAAGACCCTGATCGTGCTAAAAGAGCGGCGGCTTCCAAGGCGAAATGGGATTGGATGGCCAGCCAGCAAACAGAAATGGAACGCATTTTTGATGAATTGGTAAAGATTCGACACCAGATTGCATTGGAATTGGGTTTTGAGAATTTTATCGAATTGGGCTACGCCCGGATGTTACGTACCGATTACAACGCTGAAGATGTCGCAAACTACCGAGAGCAGATCCGACAACACATCGTTCCTCTAGCTCATAAATTATATCAACAACAAGCCGATAGACTCGGTCTCAAAGAGTTGCATTACTACGATGAGTCAATGTTGTTCGCTGACGGCAACCCCCAACCTAAAGGCCAGCCGGCCTGGATTGTAGAGCAAGCTGCTGAGATGTACGCTGAACTGTCGCCAGAAACCAAGGTCTTTTTTGACTTTATGCAGGAAAGGGAATTGATGGACCTCGTCAGCAGAGATGGCAAAGCCACTGGCGGTTACTGTACTTTTATTCCAGCGCATAAAGCTCCTTTTATTTTCTCCAACTTTAATGGCACCAGCGGCGATATCGATGTGCTCACCCACGAGGCAGGGCACGCTTTTCAGGTGTATTCCAGCCGTGATTTAGCAATCAGTGAATACAATTGGCCCACCTATGAGGCCTGCGAAATTCACTCAATGAGTATGGAGTTTTTCACTTGGCCCTGGATGGATAATTTTTTCCAGGAGGATGTGGATAAATACCGCTTTGGTCACCTGAGTGGTGCTATTTATTTTCTTCCCTACGGCGTAGCGGTAGATGAATTTCAGCATTTTGTGTACGCACATCCCGAGGCTAGTACGGCCGAGCGTAACCAGGCCTGGCGAGCAATAGAAAAGAAGTATTTACCTCAGCGTAATTATAATGGCCACCCTTTTCTGGAGGCAGGAGGCTTTTGGCAAAAGCAAACCCATATTTTTGGAATGCCCTTCTATTACATTGATTACACACTAGCACAGATTTGTGCCTTCCAGTTTTGGATTAAAGACAGGGAAGATCATACTACTGCCTGGGCAGATTATGTGCATTTGTGTAAGGCCGGGGGGAGTGCATCTTTTCTGAAATTAGTAGAATTGGCAAACCTGAATTCTCCGTTTGCTCCGAATTGCGTAGAGCAATTAGCGGCACCGGTAGGGATGTGGTTGGAAGAGCATGTGCTTTGATATTACAGGCTCAAGACCAAAGAGAGCCATCTCATTTCTGAGATGACTCTTACCAAGGTTCTGATTTAGTCTTTGATGATTTAGCTACTATCGAAAGCGTTTTTTGGGGATGAAAAGTTCCTTCAGGCTCGGGTGAGAAGGTAAAAACAGGAAGCTACGAAGGGAAGAACGAGTAGCTAGTGGACCTACTTGTAAGTTTCGTTATACTAAGTCGCCGCTTATTTTGTGCTTGGGCGAGGAGCTGAACCCGGAGTGTAGCCATAGCTACATGAGGATTTCAGGGACGAAGCGCAGGTGCAAATAAGCAAGGCTTGGATGTAACAGAATTTACCGGTTGATCCACTATATTGTCATCTTGGGTTCCATTATTACAATTCTCTTAACAGTATAGCATCCAGAAAACGCTTACCTTTGGCATTGAAATAAGCATAATCCCCTTAGAACCAACACAAGATGAAGCAATTTTTACTCCTTACTTTTTCTCTTCTCCTTAGCATGCCGCTACTGCTCAATGGGCAAATTACCTTGGAGAGTACCGACTATTTTCCAGCCATTGGAGATACTTTACGTACTGTCACTGATAATGCGCCAACTGGTGTAAGTATTACGACTCCTGGTGGAAGCCAAAGCTGGAATTTCACAAGTCTACAGAATAGTTTTTCACAAGAATTAGCTGTTGGTGATCCATCTGGAGGAACCTCGGCAGGCAGTTATCCTACGGCAAATGTTTTAATGGATCAAGCTGCTGGTGGTGAAGGTTATTATATCTCCAATAGCACCCAGTTTGCGATCCTCGGATACGCAGGAACGGATCCTTTAGGGCAAGGTTTTGAAGTGAATGCTCCCTTCATTCCTGAGTACGTGGAACGTTGGGCACCGCTGAATTTCTTTGATTTACGGAATCACGAATCGGCACTTACTATTGCTATTGCCGCTGACGATATCCCCGGAAACATATTTGATGGCCTTCCTATTACACCTGACTCCATCAGAGTAAGGGTCGCAACAACCAGAACAGACTTGGTAGATGCATGGGGAACCCTCAGTATTCCTGGCGGTGATTATGACGTGCTACGCGAGAAGCGGACCGAATATCGGGATGTACGCCTGGATGCTAAAATTGGTCCTTTCCCATGGGCCGATATTACCGACCTTGCATTAGACGCATTGCCTATTGATGCGCTCGGGTCAGATACAATTGTTACCTACAGCTTTTGGAGCGATGATGCCAAAGAAGCTATCGCTGTGATTAATGCAGACCCTACCGGTACACAAGTAGAGCGTGTTACTTATAAGGACAACGGTGTGGTTAGTAATAACAATACGGTTGTTGTTTCAGCACCTTCTTTTTCTATTTACCCTAATCCGGCTATCGTTAATACTCGTTTTGAGTTCAATAACGTACCTGTAGGCAACTACACGATGGATGTTTATAACCTGGCGGGCCGCTCTGTTTGGCGCGATAGTTACCGGATGAATGGCCATCATGTGGAGAACTTTAATGTTACTCGCCTCAAAAAAGGTATGTACCTCTGTGTGTTGAGTAACGATAAAGGGGAAAGAATCGGGGTTAAGCGCCTGTTAGTAACAACACCATAAAACAAGTTGAAAATATTTCTTCAGGAACAGTATATAACACTGGAGTATTTTAAAAATGTGTGTTTCTGTAAAGCAGGGGCACACATTTTTTTGTTGTGAACAGTAGGCATACGAAGGCGCTTAATTAGGCTTTCGCCAAAAGAAGAAAGCCGGCTTTAGAGTAGACATATATTTATTTATGCAAATTTAATGTCTTGGTCTCGCAACCTTAGTTATTGGACCCCGTATAAGCCAGCAAACGGGACAGAAAATGAAAAGGTTGGTATGGATATTTGCTGTCACAGCTATGTGTACAGTCAATGCCTGGTCGCAAACAGAAGCGGATCAGGCGCTTCTGCTTTTGCAGGCTACTCAACCTAGTGCCTTTTATCTTGATGATGCTACGGAAAATATTTCCTTTTTGCGTTGGCAGAATCCTCTGTCTTTTCCCTCCTCTAGTCGGTTTTCAAAAACCCAGGACTTTCTGTCTATCTATGGGCCTGCTTTTGGACTAAAGTCAACTGCTAGTACTTTTCAACTCCTGAAAGAGGAGCGTGATATTGCGGGGAATTATCACTTACGATTACAGCATTTACACGAAGGCATTCCTGTTTTTGCAGGAACGCTCAATTTTCATTTCAATGCGGCGCTAATGCTGACAGGAATGGACGGAATGGTTCTTCCACGAATCAACGCATCTTCAGCAACGCTCGTTTCGTCAGCTCAAGCGAGGCAAATAGGAGTAGGGTGGTTGAATAAGCATTATCCCAATGTCGATCAGAGTGAATTAATACTTACCAACCCAAGCTTACATTGGTTCAAAGAAGGCTTGGTGCAGGGGCTGAATGGAACCGTAAAACTTGCCTACTATCTTGAAGTGAGTAATCGACAGCATTTACGCGAATACTTGCTAATCGATGCACGAGAAGGTATTGTTATAGAACATTTTCAAGGAATATGTGAGCTTGCTGAAAGGCGGCTTTTTGTTGGTAATACCAATAACCCTGTATGGCAAGATGGCGATGCTTATCCCGCTGACCTTTCTTTTTGGCAGCAGCAACAGGTGCATACGACCGAGGAAGTTTACTACCTGTTTAAAAATACCTTTGGCAGGATGTCTTATGATAACCTGGATGGTGACTTGTTATTGGTCGATCAGGCCAGTTTCCTTGACTGTCCGAATGCGAGTTGGAATGGTTATACCACCAATTTCTGTAGTGCCACCAGCAGTGATGATGTCGTAGGGCACGAATGGGCCCATGCCTATACCGAGTATACCAGCAATTTATTATACGCTTGGCAGGCCGGAGCAATCAATGAAGCTTATTCTGACATTTGGGGAGAAACCCTGGATATTCTCAATAGTTCTCCGGAAGAAAACGAGTCTCGAACAGCATGTGAAAGCGGAGATCGTTGGCTGATCGGCGAAGAAGCTGCTGCTTTGGATGGAGCGATTCGAGATATGTGGAATCCCGCTTGTTACGGTAAACCGGGAAAGGTAAGCGATACGACCTATCATTGTTCTCCTCAAGACTTTGGCGGAGTGCATATTAACTCGGGTGTTGTTGCACATGCGTATGCCTTGCTTGTTGATGGTGGTACTTACAATGGTTATGATATTACAGGCATAGGTCTGGATAAAGCGGCTCATATTTTTTGGCAAGCACAAGCTTATTACCTGGGGCGGACCTCAGATTTTGCAGTGTTAGCTAATGCGTTGACTGCTGCCTTTGCTGATTTGCGGACAACAGAACTTAGCCTCCTTAGCATTACCGAAGAGGGTAACTCACTACCAGGAATACAGTTGAATAGTGCGGATAGCCTCGCTTTGCAACAGGTGATTCAAGCTACGGAATTGAGGCTGGCACCCAATTGCATTGATTTTAATGCTTCGCTACAGGCCAATCCCCCTTCTTTTTGTTTGGTTGACGGAAATGAATTTACGCCATTCTTTACGGAAGATTGGGAAAACGGAGCCTACGATTGGTTGTTGAGTGCGCATCCTAGTCATGCTGAAAGTTGGGCCTCAAGGCAATGGGCCTTGACAGCGGAAATGCCAAAAGGAAGGCCAGGGCAAGGTATCTATGCTACCAATCCTAATATTGGTGATTGTGATACCTCATTGAATAATGGGATACTCCGGCTACAGAGTCCTATAATTAATATCTCGAACGAATTAGAAGGGCGTGTTTACCTCACTTTTGATCACTACTTTTCTTTGGAAGAAGGTGTTGATGGAGGGAATGTGAAAATACAACAGAATGGTGGTAGTTGGATGACGATACCTACAACGGCTTTTCTGTATAATACCTATTCGGATATTTTACCTCAGCCAGGATTTACGGATAATCCTTTAGCAGGGCAAAGGGTGTTTTCTGGTGCTGATGAAGGAGCTGTTACAGGAAGTTGGGGAACCTCTCAGGTTGATCTAACGGTTATTGGCGTACAGCCAGGTGAGACCATCCGTCTACGATGGGAGTTGGGGACCGATGGCTGTAATGGCTGGGATGGCTGGTATCTTGATAATGTGAATGTAGGTACCTGCGCTGCCAGGATACTACCGGTGGAATGGGCGGGCTTCGAAGCCGAGCTCCAAAACAATGGAGTATTGCTGGAATGGTCAACTTTATTAGAAGAAAACAATGCCGGTTTTTACATTGAGCGTAGTACCGATGGCCGGTTGTTCTCGGACTTGGGGTTTGTGCCAGCAGGGAATACATCGGGCAGTGAGTATAATTACAAAGACCTTCATTTACCCGTAAACACGGTCTATGTGTATTACCGTTTAAGGCAAGAAGACTTGGATGGACACAAATCTTATTCGCCAATCAGAAGAGTGAAATTAGATCCTGATAATCAATGGAGGGTTTATCCTAATCCGGCACAAACGACCTGTGTGCTTAGTTTTCCTACTGCACCATTCCTATCGGCGGCAGTGAGTCTACGTGACCTAAATGGCCGACAGCTTTGGGGGCTCGCCGATTGGCAGCCAGCTACGGACCTTTCTATTGATGTGCAAAACATTCCTGCCGGGGTTTATTTACTTCGGGTGCAAACAGAAAGCAATAGCTATTCCCGACGGATACTCGTCGAGTAAGGATTGCTGATTGTTAAATTTGTTAATAATACAATATCCCCGATTGGGCTTAAAAGACTTGTTCTGCTGAGGATAGTTTGGTGGGAAAATTGATGCATTATCGACCACATGAAGCCTTTTTTGAGGAGCCTAGCCTTAGCTAAGCAACTCAAAAAAGGCACAGTGTGGGAAGATGAGGCGCGATTTGCCCCCGATTTGCTCCCGGTAGAACAAGTCTAATATGTTAGAAAGCTGTTAACTCCCGTTAAACAGGGTTAAGGCACTAGCGTGATGTGTGACCTGCTTGTATATTCGTGTCGTTGGAACATAAGGAATTAATCACCCACAAAAACAGCCCGACATGAAATCCTTGCAAATTGTAGTCATCTGCCTTTTAGCTTTTACTGGTTTGACTGCCCAGTCTGAAGAAACCCTTTTTAATAAAACCAATCTGAATTTATCTGGAGCCTGGGGCTCAGCAGCTTATAATTTCGCTAGCTTCAATGGTGACGATTGGACCTTGATTCGTGGTGGTTACGGCGGTATAGAACTTGGCCGTGATCTATTTATCGGATGGGGGGGCTACGAAACCCGCGATAAATTCACTGTTGATAATGGAGGCCCCAATTTGAATTTCAAATACCACGGTCCTGTTATTGGCATTGCACCCAATTCGGTGAAAATGATTCACCCTCGCTTTACTTTTATCACGGGTAGTGGAAAAGTATGGACCAACGAGAGTAGCCAGAGCGACCGGATGTTTGTATTCCAGCCTTCTGCTGGATTTGAATTTAATGTCTTCCAGTGGTTTCGTTTAGGTTTTGAAGGAGGTTACCGTTTTGTTGGTAGCAGCGATAAATTCGACCTCACCAGTGGCGACTTGTCTGCCCCTTTTGCCCAGGTAGAAATGCGTTTTGGCCTAAGCTGGGGAGACTAGGTACTTTTAAAAAAGTTATTCACCACAGATTAGCACTCCAAATATTGAGCAGAAAACAAAATCGCATTTTGTTTTCTGCTGTTCCCAAGAGATCCCATTATAATTATGCCGCCCTATTAACACCCCACAAAACCAAGTTTAATTTGCCTCCTAGAACCCCTTAAAATCCTTCTGTTTAAAGCAGAAGAAGTTACTATACCTTAATAACCCAATACACTATACCGGCATGACCTCACTGAGCGTCGTGCCGGTTTTTTTTGCTGGATACTCACCAGATACCGGATTTTTATATCTTTGCCTACGCAGTTTTATCTGTATCCAGTTTTCATCCTATGTTACAAACTTTGACACCGACAGTTATCATCAGCATTATCACCGGTTATTTTCTGGTGCTAATGGTTATTTCTTATTTCACCAGTAAGGATGGTAATAGCAATGAGTCGTTTTTCTTGGCGGGCCGGAAATCACCTTGGTTTCTGGTAGCTTTTGGAATGATTGGTGCCAGTTTGTCTGGCGTTACTTTTATATCTGTTCCTGGTTGGGTTGGAGAGATAAATACTACGACAGGCAAGACACAGGGCTTTGCTTATATGCAAATGGTAATGGGCTATCTGTTGGGTTATGCCGTTATTGCTACCGTTTTGCTTCCTTTATACTATCGTTTAGGTCTTACATCTATTTACGAATTTTTAGAACAACGCTTTGGCCGTTATTCTTATAAGATAGGTGCGTTTTACTTCCTTATTTCGCGCATTATTGGAGCCTCTTTTCGTCTTTATTTGGTGGCTATAGTTTTACAGGAATTTGTAATGAATGCCTTTGGTATTCCTTTTCCTGTTACGGTGCTTACGACGATTCTCCTGATTTGGGTTTATACCTTCAGAGGAGGCATAAAGACCATCGTTTATACGGATACGCTACAGACTTTATCTATGTTGATGGCTGTAATCCTAACTATTTTGGGTATTGGGCAGGCATTGGAAACTGATATCAGTGGTTTAGCAGAAATGGTTTCAAATAGTAACTACAGCCAAGTCTTTTTCTTTGAAGGAGGCTGGAGTGATCCTTATAATTTTTGGAAGCAATTTTTAGCGGGTGCATTAATCACGATTGTCATGACTGGCCTTGATCAGGACATGATGCAAAAGAACCTTAGTTGTAAAAGCCTAGGAGATGCGCAAAAGAACATGTTTACTTTCAGCATCGTTCTATTTTTTGCAAATATTCTTTTCCTTTCTTTAGGCGCATTACTTTACATCTACGCTATGCAGGTGGGGATTGATATTCCGGCAAGTACGGATAAGTTGTATCCGATGATAGCGCTGCAGCACTTGTCGCCTTATATTGGAATATTGTTTATCATAGGTCTGATTGCTGCGGCATACTCTAGCGCCGATTCAGCCTTAACGGCCTTGACGACATCATTCTGTGTTGATTTTCTTGGATTTGGAAAGAAAACGGAAGAAGAGGATATTCAGAATGCTCAGAAAAGAAAACGATTTTTAGTTCACATCGGCTTTTCTGTGGTACTGTTAATTGTGATATTGATTTTTAATGCCCTGAATAATGATGCTGTAATCAAGCAGTTGTTTACGGCAGCGGGTTATACCTACGGGCCTCTTCTTGGCTTGTTTACATTTGGGATGACGACAAACCTCAAAATCCGGGAAGTCTTAGATCTTAAATCTTTTAGCTGGGGCGGAAAACTTCCCCCTTTCTTGCAGAAAGTAAACCTGGTCATTCTGGTTTGCTTACTTGCACCTTGTTTGTCTTTTGTGATCGATAGCTATTCTGCTGACTTGCTTTATGGTTTTGAATTCGGTTTTCTTATTATCGCCCTTAATGGCTTTCTGACCTTCCTCGGGCTGCTTGCTATCTCGTATCATGACTACGAAGATCAGCTGGATAAGCATGAGCCATATCAAGAATAAGGAACTTAGGAACCGTAACTTACTATAATCGTTAAGTTTTCACCTCCGTGAAATTTAGCAAGATATTCTTACCTTGCGGCGATTTTACGCAATGTATCAGAATAACTATTGACCATGTCGAAAATTCGTGCAGCCATTACTGGTGTTCAGGGCTATGTGCCTGAGTATGTTCTTACCAACGCAGAGTTGGAAACAATGGTGGATACCAATGATGAATGGATAACCTCCCGAACGGGAATCAAAGAAAGGCACATCCTCAAAGGTGAAAACCAAGGTACTTCTGTCATGGGGATTGAAGCGGTTAAAGGATTGTTGGCAAAAACCAATACAGACCCTTCGGAAGTAGAGCTTGTTATTTGTGCTACGGTTACACCTGATATGCAGTTTCCGGATACTGCCAACCTGATTGCAAATGCATTGGATATCAATAATGCTTTTTGCTTTGATGTAAATGCAGCATGTTCAGGTTTCTTGTATGCACTGACCGTAGGTGCGCAGTTTATTGCCAGCGGAAAGCACAAGAAAGTGATTGTCATTGGTGCTGATAAAATGTCCTCTATTGTTGATTACACCGACAGGTCTACCTGTATCATCTTTGGCGACGGTGCTGGAGCAGTTATGCTAGAGCCTGACACCAGCGGTAACGGCATCATTGACTATACTCACAAAAGTGACGGTTCAGGGTCAGAGTTTTTGCACCTGAAAGCAGGTGGTTCTATGAAGCCTGCCTCTGTTGAAACGGTTTTGGCTCGTGAACACTTTGCGTTCCAAAATGGCCGACCAGTATTCAAAGCAGCAGTTTCCGGGATGAGTAGTGTGGTTGGAGAAGTTATGAAAGCCAATGACTTGGAAATTGATGATATCAAATGGCTGGTGCCTCACCAAGCAAATATTCGCATCATCGAGACTGTTTCTCGCATGGCTGACTTTCCGATGGAACGTGTGATGGTGAATATTCAAAAATATGGCAATACTACTGCCGCTACGCTCCCGCTTTGCTTGTGGGATTATGAAGACCAGCTTGAGAAAGGAGATAATGTTATCCTTACCGCATTTGGTGGTGGATTCACTTGGGGAGCCGTTTATTTGAAGTGGGCGGTATAGCGAAATATAGCTATGAAGATTTACCAACTTAAAATTACCCTTCAGGGGTCGAGTAAGCCTCCTATCTGGCGGCAGATACTCGTTGCTTCAACCATCAATTTTCAGGAGCTACACGCAATTATTCAAGGTGCGATGGGATGGACCAACTCACATCTTCACGCATTTACGGATAGTAGGCGTAATTTTTTTATTGGGATACCGGATAACTCTGGGATGATGGACGTTACAGATGGACGGACAAAAAAAATCAATACACTGCTAAAGAAAGAGAAAGACCACGTTCTCTACGAATATGATTTCGGAGATGGTTGGATTCATACCATAGAATTACAAAAAATCCTTCCAGTTGATGATAAATTGCGCTACCCCTATCTTCTAAAAGGAAAAGGAAGCTGTCCGCCAGAAGATTGCGGCGGTATTTGGGGATACTACAACATGGTCGAGGCCATCAATGATCCCAAACACCCTGAACACGAAGACCTTGTCGAATGGACAGGATTAGAGTATTGGGATGTTAATGAGGTTGATCTGGAATTGCACAGGGAAGAAACCTGGGATGCATTTGACAATGCCAAAGGTTTCTACGGAATGATGTTTTAGCTTCCTCCCAAGTCTAGAGAAAGGCCTTCTCTTAAAATGCGACCTCTCATCCTAGGCCGGAACTTACTTCTGTTAGAACTGCCAATATTTGACCTCTACCGAGGTGCTTGAGCTGTGGCTAATTTTCTTAGAGCGCTGTTGCGTTTCATTTGGGTATCGTATTTGTGCGCGCAGGCCAGCGGCCGGAGCGCGGGGTGCGGAGCAACCAAGGATAAGCTGGTGAAGTGGTAGGGCGCAGCGCAGCAAGCCCTAAGAACGGAACAAGCGGTAGCGCACGAAGTGCCGCTATAGCCCCGAAAATGCGTTGACCTACTCTTTGTTATACCTGAATAATCACCTTTTATAGTTGCGTTTTTTAGTGTTTTTTAGTTTTTGGCACACCTTTTGCTTTACCTCTGGCAAAGGAAGTATATAATTTTCTTTAATAGTTTAAAATCTGGTTACGAGTGTAGTGTGCGCTATGTAGCCCTGATATAGCTATGCCCAAGCATGAGTCATTTCTATTGAACACGATTAGGTGAGCTGCCGGCTTACCCAAAAACAACCAAGCATGAAACGCAAACAAGAAGAGTGGCGGTCCCAGGCTCACTTGCAGCGAGGCCCCTCGCCGAAAAGGCTACAAAAGATGAAGCAAGAAGAAAAAAAGCGTGTGCTACGGGTAGTTCACGTAAAAGAAGAACCTAAAGCTGATATTGTTTGGCCAGGTATACAGCGAATGCTGTTTTTGCCTTGCCTGTTGTTGCTTTTATCCATCAGTGGATGGTCGCAAACCCCTACCGTTTTTCTAGGGACAGATGCGGCTACAGGAGCGCAATGCCATTGCCTGAACAATGCTACCACTTTGGCGGACGGGCAATTTGCCGATACCATAACTATCGTAAGCCCTCCGGGAGAAACCTGGATGGTGACGAATAATGTTGGTGCTTTTACAGAAGGAAGTGCTGCTCCTCCGGCGGCACCTACCCCTGTTGGTATAGGGCAGGTATTGCCTGAAGTAGCCAATGGTGTTTACCAACTTATTATCAGGCATGTTGATGCATCGGGTTTTACCCTTTTCTTTAATAATGGATCAACGACACTTAATATTAGCAATACTTGCTATTATCCGAATGTTGCTTTCCAGGGCTTGCCCGATACGATTTGCCTGACCAGTAACCCAGTGATGCTTTTAGCACAAAACAACGGAGTTGCCGGTGTTGGTGCTTTTGCAATTGAAGGGCAACCGGCCACTGTCTTTAATGCACAAGTGCTTGGGGCGGGGACCTATACCGTTACTTATACTTTTGATGCCTTGACGGGAACACCCAATAATCCGAATGATCCGGGGTGTGTATCTACGATTAGTAAGGAGGTTGTTGTTCCGAGTCAACCTAATACTGCTGTCGTAGCGGTAGTGAATGTAACCCTTGGGCAAGATTGTGAAGCCATTATCACACCGGAAATGATGCTATCGGGTAACTATCCATGTCTTGACGACTTTATCATTACGGTCTTTGACCAAAACGGCATTGCTATTGGCAATACCGTAAATGGCACACATGCCGGTGAGCGACTGAATGTGAGGGTTACGTCAGAGGCAGGCCAATTTATTGGTGATGGGCAAATAGATATTTTTGATGTAGATGCTCCATCGATTACTTGCCCTCCTGGAAATAGTATGCCTCAGATAGCAAATGATGTACAGCTGATAGATGGTACTGTGCCTAACACATCGCCTTTATTCATTCCTAATAACTTTGCCTGCTATAACCCTGCTGTGGCGCCGATGAGCGGACAGCACTATTATACCTTAAGGGAAATAACGGTGGATGAAACCGATACTTATACGATAGAGTTGAATATGGACCTTCCGAATGGTGGCGTATTTGGTATTTACCAAGGGAGTTTTAACCCATTTCAGGGTCCGTGCCAGGGAATTGTAGGTGTAGGAGAACCCTTGCCAGATGGAGAAGGATACTATACTACGGTTGATGCGGTAACCCGTCTGCATGTGATGCTGACACCGGGCATGCCCTACACGCTATTGACGATGGCCTATGATGGCAACCAGTTGGCCAACTACCAGTACGCTATTTATAGTGAAGGGACAGGTCGAGTGAATGGTTTTTCTAGCATTCCTGCCACGATTCAATTGCCCTTGTATTGTAGTAGTGTGCCAGGCTTGATCAACAATCCAGCGAGTGTAGATTTACTGGGCGCTCCGGTAGTTAGTGATGCTTGTATGCTCAATCCACCGGTGACTTTTACCGATCAGTTTGTCAATGGTGGTACTT
Organism: Lewinella sp.; assembly: GCF_050633125.1. Lineage (NCBI taxonomy): Bacteria > Pseudomonadati > Bacteroidota > Saprospiria > Saprospirales > Lewinellaceae > Lewinella > Lewinella sp. Next base: position 46,223 of record NZ_JBOEFX010000091.1, on the reverse strand, counting down.
GTGGCGTTTCTACGATCACCCGTACCTTTACGGTAACGGACCAGGCAGGGAATAGCAATCAGTGCACGCAGCAGATCAATTTTTCGGCAATTACGATGGAAGATGTCAACTTGCCGCCCAAGACGTTCAATATCTCTTGTGACGAAACTTATCCTACGACGCCTGGCGGAAACCCGCACCCTTCCCTGACCGGTTATCCTTTTGTGATTACGGCTGGAGGTGTGTTTGATATTGCGCCAGTTTACTGCAATATGCTATCGAGCTTTGTGGATATACCTCGCGTATTGGTATGTACTGGAACGGAGCAATTTGTCCGTCGCTGGACCATCTTTGACGATTGTGGTAGTACTGCGCTTGTTCAGTTTGATCAGACGATCATTATTGGTGACCGAACCGGACCAATGATTAGCTGTCCGGCACCGGATACGGATATGGATGGCTTGCCTGATACGTTGATTTACGGCACGCAGGGAGCTAGCTGTACAGGAACCCTGGAAGTACCGTTACCTAACGTCACTGATAATTGTAGTGGTTGGACGGTAAGAACCGAGGTGGTGACCCAGTTACAAGTACCTATTCTGAATCCATTTGGACAGGTTATTGGTTTCGAAACAGAAGTAAGCGTTTTTGCTACGATCCCTCCTAATGGTAGCCGAATTGTTGCAAACGTACCGGTAGGGACCCACTTTTTCCGATTTATTGCCACCGATGATTGTGGAAATAGTGCTCAGACAGAGTGCCCGTTCCGGATAGAAGACTTTGCGATACCGACAGCCGCGTGTGATGATTTGATTCATATTTCCTTGGGAGGAGACGGCGTTGGTGTGATAACCGCACAGGATATTGATGAAGGAAGCTCTGATAACTGTGGGCCTGTAAGCTTGCAGGTGAGACGGGAGATTGATTTCAATCCAGCAAACTGTGATGATATTGCTCCGACCGTTACGGATTGGGGGCCATTTGTAAACCTTTACTGCTGTGAAGTAGGAGATACCGTTACGGTAAATCTGTTGGTGACCGATATTGTAGGAAACTTCAATACCTGTTCTGGACAAGTAGTTGTAAGTGATAATACTGCACCAGTATGTCTGGCTCCGCAACCGGTGACGATTAATTGTTCGGAGTTGCCGGAAGGCGCAAACCTAAACAGCACTAGTGTGCTGGAAGCACTCTTTGGGTCAGTACAAGCCATTGATGCCTGCCAGGGGGCACTTGCAACGGAGCTTACCCCGCAAGTGGATATGCAAAACTGTGGACTAGGCTCCATTATTCGACGATTTCAGGTGAGTGATATTGCAGGGAATACCAGCAGTTGTCAGCAAATTATCAATATTACAACGAATACCAATTATGAGATCAAATTCCCGCGCGATGTTATTGGGGATTGTGTTGAACCAGGTGCAGATACTTTGATTATAAATAATTTTGGCTGTGATGACTTTGCAGTGAATAGCACCGATATACGCTATGATGTTGTGAATGGAGCTTGCTATAAAATATTGAGAACCTATTCGGTGATCAACTGGTGTGAATACGATGGATTTTCAGCGCCTGTTGAAGTTCCTCGAAATGCGGGTTGTCAGGCAGAAGGAGGAATGGAAGATGTATGGGTAATTCGTAGCCCTAGTGGCACGACTTATCTGGATGCAGATAACAATCAAAACAATAGCTTTCCTGCAGCAGGCACTCGTCCTATTACCTGTGATGGCCTTAGTAACCCTACGGGCTATTGGAGAACCATCCAGAGTATTGGTTCGTGGACCTATACTCAGGTAATTAAAGTGATTGATACGACAGCACCAGTGGTGACGGCTACCAATCCAGCACCTTTCTGTACAGCAAATAACACCTGTGAAGGGAGTGTAAGCATAGACTTTAGCCTCGCCGATGGATGTGCAGCCTCGCCTCCGACGTTGACGATAGCAATCGACTTGTTTAATCTCGGACAATTTACAACTAGCGCTGCGCTGACAGGAACTTTCCCGAATTATCAGGTGAGTGGTACGTTTCCTGTGGGTAATCACCGATTGCGGATAACGGCGAATGACCAGTGTGGAAACTCAGGAAGCAGAACTGTCGATTTCTCGGTGGCGGATTGTACTACTCCTGGATTTATCTGCAATTCCAGCATGGCTGTACCGCTGATGCCTCAGCTACCCGGTGTGGATGCTGATGGTGATGGCGATGATGATTTGGCCGCCGCCGCAGTAACGGCAGAAATGTTCCTGAACAGTGTTGGGGAAGATTGTTCTGGCCCGCTACGCTTTACGATCCACCGTGTAGATCAGTTGGATAATGGTAGCGATGTACCGTTTCCAAATCATCCGGCACTGGTGGTGACTTGTGACGAGATAGGGTTTATTCCTGTAAGGATTTACCAATGGGACAGTGCTTTCAACCCAACGGCCGTACAGCCAGACGGTACGGTAGGCGGCCCTAACTATACGACCTGTGATGCCTTGCTGCAAGTACAAGACAACAATAATATTTGTACCACATCGACGGCAATGGGCACCATTTCGGGGCTGATTATTACCGAAGAAGGGGTGCCTGTTTCTGGGGTCGAAGTGAGCCCAAGAGAAGATATGGCCTACGACATGATGATGACGGAAAATGATGGCCTTTACGATTTTGAATTGGCGATGCAGGAAGGTTATGACATTCAGCCTTACAGTGCAGAAGATTATATGAATGGGGTGTCTACGATTGATATCATTTACATCTCCAAGCATATCCTGGGGGTAGATCCATTGGATTCTCCTTACAAAATGATAGCAGCGGATATCAATCATTCCAACACGATTAGTACCCTTGATTTGGTGCATTTGCGCAAAGCTATTCTGGGCATCACCCAAGGATTTCCGAACAACGAAAGTTGGCGCTTTGTGGATGCGGGATACAATTTCCCGAACCCAACCAACCCGTGGCAAGAAGTGTTTCCGGAAACGGTAGATGTTCCGATGCTGAATAACAATGTCTACGGTGCCGACTTTATCGCGGTGAAAGTAGGCGACATCAACGGCAACGTACAGGCCAACCTCCATGATGGTGGCGATGAGCGAGCAGTAGGCAACACCTACTACCTGCGTACGGAGGAACACGAATTTGAAGCTGGAGAAACGATAGAAGCGGTCTTCACAGCTGCCGACTTACTGGATGAAGTACAAGGTTTTCAGTTTACCCTCCAATTTGATCCTGGAAAGATCGCATTGGAGAACATTGAATGGAGCCAGATTCAGCCTGCTCATGTAAATCAGGAACAAGCCGACCGAGGTATTCTGACGATCAGCTGGGATGCCAGCCAGACGGAGCAGTACCTGAGCCAGGAAGAAATGACCTTCTTTATCCTACGCTTCAAAGCACAAATGGATGGCCGACTCAGCGAAAGCATCGGTATTACCTCGCGGATGCTATCTGCCGAAGCTTATGGCCTCGACGATAGCTTGCGCGAAATAGGCCTGAACTTTGCGCCAGTAGCGAAATCAGCAGACGGGTTCTTCCTGGAGCAAAACCGCCCCAACCCCTTTGGTGACCAGACGATCATTGGCTTCCAAATCCCCGAAGGTGGGCAAGTAACCCTGACGATATACGACACCAACGGCAAAGTAGTACGTGCCTACCAGCAATACTACACCGCTGGCTACAACCAAATATTGGTGGATGCTCAAGACATTGCCGCCCGCGGCCTGCTCTACTATAAGCTGGAAACCGACCAGTATGCAGCCACCAAGAAGATGGTGATTTTGGAATAAAAGGGAGCGCGTGCCGCGCCCGTAGATGGATAATTAGGTAGAGGGTAGAGGGATGTAGCTACTAGCGAGCATTTATCTCTATACCTTCTACCAGAAATCCCTGTACGAGATTTGGAGACAAATCTCCCTAAAGACGTAATTTTTTTCATCTGTACATCTCGTTGTACAAAATTAGGTGTAAACCGATGTGGAATGGGTTTTAACACCGCCGGCCGGCCCCCGCTTTTTGGGGGTCGGTTTTTTTGGGGTTGTAATGGGCTGACTTTGCTGTGGCGACTTTCTTTGTTCAATAACTTTTAAGCCTTCCGTCAATATGTAGCAATTGCTTTTCTTTAACTTTGGGTTTGTTAACCGATTCTCTCTCTTCTGTTTATTGCTGTTGTATGGATAAATTAATTATTGCTTGCTGTGTTTTGATTGGGTGTGCCGATCATCTGAAGTCACAAGACTTTTATATTATTGATACACTATATGCCCCGCCGTTATTCGCAGAGAATTCTAGGAAAATAATCGACCTAAATACCTGCGAACTTTCTACTACAACTACAGATTTTAATCCTCTAATTGTATCTTTTCGTCCCTTAGATATGACCATTACTGGCCAGTATGGGATTAATATGCCTGTTTCTCTATCTATTGATTATGATCCAGCATTTAATAATGTTCCAGAAAATGTAATAGTGTATAATTCATGGTTAGTTTTCACTACACCTGGAATAGGGCCGCTTATTAGCCCAGAAGCCACTCCCAAAGGCATAGCCACCGACTACAACTTTGAATCCTACCTGGTCGGGGATTATTTGTCACATATCGACGATATCAATGATGTAGTGACCCCTTTGGGTATGCTCCCTCCTGGGCAAAGACCCAAAGGGCAAATGACCTTTAGAGAAGNNGAGTTTCTACTATCCGTCGGTCAATAATGAGTTGATACAAATAAAAGTAGCAGGAACGGATTTTTGGATGCGATCCTTAGGGAGCTTACCCGATACAATTAACTACGGAGGCGTTTTTTCAATTCCTTATGCCTGTGACAGCACGGATACTTACGTCATTCATCATAACCCTGATGGTGATGCCACGATCTACCATCTTGCAATTCCATCACTAGTACTTACGCAGAATTGTACTATCCCCAATAAACCGAGTGCGGCTGCGCATGATGGGGAAAATACCTTACCAGATTGCAGCAATTACGCACTAGACCTCGACCTTAATAACCCAACCGAATTAAACCGTTATGATTCCATCTGCACGGGTACCATTTCCTTATTAGATAACCCAATCCAATTATCCCCTGATCTGGAATTTGACTCTATTACGATCACCTTGCAAAATCCCATTGATAATCCCAATGAGCTGCTGAGTGTCACGGCTACTCATCCCGAAGTGGTCATTGACGGCCAAAACTCAGAACGCATCACGCTGGCAAGTACGGGGTTTACCAAGGCCGGGCCACTATTAGAGGTGTTGGCCAGTTTAAACTACACCAACAACAACCCTACGCTTGGTCAACGCATTATCGAGGTTGTCGCCTTTCATCCTTTCTACGGAACGGTCACGGCTTTTATCTATGTAGAAATCACGACTACAGGGTCGGCAAATATTGTAGCAGCATTGAATGAACCGGGTTGTTTTGGTGGTGCGGACGGCAGCATTGATCTAAATATTACGGGTACAGAGAGCTATGCACTGATCTGGGACAATGGGGATACTGATCCGCTTTATCCTAATCTGAGCACAGGTACTTACAGCTATCAATTTACGGATGACGCAGGGTGTATGTACAATGAAATGCTTTTCCTTGACCAGCCGGATACCCTGACTTTGACCATCACCGCCTTCCAGGATACCATCTGTGGCCCCAACGGTATGCTTACCGGAATGCCAATAGGTGGTACGCCCGATTATTCTTTTGCCTGGAGTTCGGGGGCTACCAACCCTTCTGCCAACATGCTCTCTAGTGGTACGTATGATTTGGTGGTGACGGATGCTAATAACTGTTCGGCTGATGCCAGTTATACGCTTTATGCTACCCCACCACTAAATGGTCAGTTGGAAGATGTTGCCTGTTTTGGGCAGACGGTAACGATCAACAACCAGTCCTTCACCCAAGACACCGCCTTCCAACAGCTTCTCACCACCCCCGCAGGCTGCGATTCGCTGCTTGATGTACAACTCACTTTTTTCGATACCTTTTATAGCTACTCCGCTTTTGAGCTTTGCCCTGGTGAGAGCATCAATCTCTATGATCTGGTGATTACGCAAGACACCAATTTTACCGTCGCTTTGCAAACGGTGAACGGCTGCGATTCTTTGGAATATTATGAAATAAATCTGCTGGATACGCCAGTGACCCCTTCGGCGGTAAGCATCTGCGCGGGAGAAAGTTATCCCTTTACCGGGCAGTTGTTTACGGAAAGTGGGGTTTATTACGATACTTTGCAAGCTGCAACGGGCTGCGATAGCCTCGTGGAGCTTACGCTTACTGTCCATGCTTTGCCAACTCCCGCTATCGTAGCGGATGGTAGTCTGTGTAATAGCGGAGCCGCAACGTTGGCTACCAGCCTTCCCTATGCCAGTTTTTCGTGGAGCGACGGCACCAACGGCGCTAGCATCGGCATCAATACCCCCGGTAGCTACGCAGTGACCGTGACGGATGACAACGGCTGTAGTGGAGCAGCCAGTCTTGCCGTCACTGATAATCCTCCCAGCGTCGATTTTACGGTGGAGCATCCTGCTTGTCCTGACGGTGTGGGCGTTTTACAAATCAATGAAGTTGCAGGCGGTAGCCCTCCGTATCTATTGGTAGAAACAGGACAGGAAGTTTTTGCGGGCACCAACGTCAACGGGCTTGCGCCTGCGAGTTACACGTATACCTTGCAGGACGCTAACAGCTGTTTGGTCGCGCTGGATTTTTCGGTGATGGCCGAAAATGCGATTGCGGTTGATTTGCCACCGAGTTTGTTGATCAAGCTGGGCGAAAGTATTCTCCTGCCGGTGAATGCCTCTTTCGTACCCGGTTTTATTGAATGGTCGCCACCTTTGGGACTGGATTGTACGGATTGTCTGATGCCCTTGGCCAGTCCTACAGAAACGATGCGCTATTTTTTATCCTTAGCGGATGACCAAGGTTGTAGCTGGGAGGGCAGTATGCTGGTAGAGGTGGCCATTCCCGGCATTTATATCCCCAACGTATTTTCCCCAAATAATGATGGGAACAATGACCAGTTTGGTCCGATATTCAATGATGTAGTTCGGTCAATCAGCGTATTTTCCATCTTTGACAGATGGGGAGCGCAGATCTTCACCGCCAACGATCAACAAAGTACCTGGGATGGCCGCATCAATGGGGCATCTGCCGCCCCTGGCATCTACGTCTATTTTATCGAGTGGGTTGATCTGGCGGGGAATTTGAGGAAGGAGACGGGGGAGGTGCTGTTGCTGCGGTAGGAGGTGTTGCATCACAAATTCTTGTTGGGAAATCTCTGAAAATGAGTTAGTACACTCTTATCAGATTCAGATTATATCATAATTACAATGAAGAGCATCTTTTTTTATACCTCTATTATTCTAGCTAATGTGATTGTTGTTAATCTTATTGGTCAAAACATGGAGTCTCCCAAAGGACTTCTAAATGGAATAAGAAGTGAATTGTTTAGTGAGGCTGGGAAAGAGAGCGAAATTCATGCTTTGCTGGGATGCGAAGAAATGAGAATTTCTCAAAATCAAACCTTTACCTATAAGATACCTAACCCCAAAAAGGTTCAACAGCTATTTATTCAATTAATAAGTAATCCATTAAGTTCCCAGGAGTTTAATGAGTTGATTGACATATATGATGAATACGAAAATGTGTTCCGCAATAATTGGGAGCAGCTATTTCATGATAACCTATATCCTTGTGAAATAGCAAATCAACAGTACCAATACCTAGAAATGTTTGAAGAAACTATACATTCCGTAGCGTTTCGGAACATGAACCTGTCACCTGGAGCGCAACTTTCATACTATCTAGAATACCTTGGAAACCATCATCAATATTTCATGCGTCGAGGAGAATGGGCTGCAGCAATTAGAGATAGAAAAATTCACTCACCCTATTTCAGATATCTAAAAGAAAATCGTTTGGATGGTCAACCATTTGGAGGGTTTCAGTTTATCGATCCTTTTATTGAGAGCATGGGGTATTTACTAATTGAAAATCAAAAAGATGGTTTAAAAGATGGGGAGTACTTCGTTCCTTCTAGAGATGAACGTTACTATTTTCTTCGAGAGACATTCAGATTAATAGGTAGGGTTGGAAGCTTGCAACAAAAAAAATTACTTATCGAGGTATTTATACAGGCGGGAGATGAACTTACAAGTTCAATGATCTATAATCATTTCTTAAACATAGCTTATTATCTCACAGATGAAGAGACCAATGAATTAAAAAGCTTCATCTGGGAAAGATATGTTACGTCTGTAGATGACAATAGAAGACTCACTGGGCTTACCATCATGATATATTTTCCTTCAGATGGAGTTGTTGATCAATTGTTAGAATTAACTAACAAAGTAGAGTTACACACAAGAGACTTAGAGCTGATAAGGGTCAATTTGAATCAGTTTCTAAGACAACCAGAGATTAGTGAAACAACGAAAGAACTTATTCGGCAAGCGCTCAACTAAAATACTAATGAAAGAAATGAGATATACCTTTAGCCTTAATACTTCTATTATTGGGCGCTGTTGCTTTTTCTCAGACAGACCACTAAGCTAACCGCATAGTACATTGATGTACTTGATCAATCATGGGTTGCAGGAAGTGGAAACGGTGCTTCTGCGTAGAAAATAGCCCCTAATCGACGCACAATTTGCGTAGAATAGCTGCTGCTTTTAAGAAGTAGGTGAAAGGGTTAACTACGAATTAGTAGGTATGGTTAACTTTCTTACACCGCATTCAAGCCCTCAATCACAACGTTTTTTACATTCATAGCGTTTATCCTCTTTTATTCTCCTATTTTTGCAGGAAACTTCTGTATATCCCTCCACATGAGTGAGCAAATCAAACACGAGTGCGGTATAGCCATGATCAGGCTCCGCAAGCCCCTTTCTTTTTACCAGGATAAGTATGGTTCGGCCCTTTACGGCCTCAATAAGCTGAAATTATTGATGCAAAAGATGCGTAACCGTGGGCAAGATGGCGCTGGCCTGGCTACGCTGAAACTGGACATCCAGCCTGGAGAAAAGTACATTAGCCGTAAGAGAAGCAATGCTTCCAATTACCTCGATGACTTGTTTGAAAAGGTATTTGAACGGTTCACAAAACTAAGCCCCGAACAGCTTGCTGATGCTGAGTGGCTGAAAGCGAATCTTCCTTATACGGGAGAATTGCTGATGGGCCACCTGCGCTACGGTACGCATGGCGATAACAGTATAGAAACCTGCCATCCGTTTTTGCGGCAGAATAACTGGATTCCTCGTAACCTTATCCTGGCGGGCAACTTCAATCTGACCAATGTAGATGAGTTGTTCCAGGAGCTGGTAGAACTGGGCCAATACCCCAAGGAGCTCAGTGATACGGTAACGGTACTGGAAAAAATCGGTCACTTCCTAGACGACGAAGTACAGCGCCTGTTCAATTGGTTTAAGTCAGATGGATATACCAATCGGGAAATCAATGACCTCATCTTTGATAAACTCGACTTGCAGCGGCTATTGCGCCGAGCCAGTAAGAAGTTTGATGGTGGTTATGTGATGAGTGGCCTTATCGGTCATGGTGATGCATTTATGATGCGTGACCCTAATGGTATTCGACCTGCTTATTATTACCAAGATGAAGAAATAGTAGTAGCAGCCAGCGAGCGGCCAGCGATCCAGACGGCCCTCAATGTGCACATTAGTAAAGTGAAGGAAATTCCGCGCGGGCATGCACTTATTATAAAACGGAATGGTGTTGCTGCGGTAGTTCCTTATACTGATCCGGGAGAAAAACTAGGTTGCTCTTTCGAGCGAATTTACTTTAGCCGTGGCAATGACCGGGATATTTACCTGGAACGGAAAGAATTGGGCCGTAGATTAGCAAAGGCTGTTTTGAAGAGCGCCAATAATAACTTCAAACGGACGGTGTTTACATTTATTCCAAATACGGCAGAGATCGCTTTTTATGGACTCGTTGATGGCCTCGAAGACGAACTTAACCTGCACAAAGCGGAAAAGATAGCGGCTTTGGGCAAAAATATCAATCCAGATAAGCTGCGCAAGGTGCTAAACCTTCGGGCGCGGGTCGAAAAAATTGTGGTCAAGGATGCTAAGGTGCGTACCTTTATAGCAGATACGACCTCCAGAGGGGAAATGGTTTCGCACATCTACGATGTTACTTATGGTATCGTGGAAAACGAAAAAGACACCTTGGTACTGATGGATGATTCGATTGTTCGGGGTACGACCATGCGCGACAGTATCATTCAGATTGTCTCTCGTTTGCGGCCAAAGAAAATAATTATCGTTTCTTCTGCCCCACAAATCCGCTATCCTGATTGTTATGGGATAGATATGTCGAAGATGAATGAATTTGTGGCATTCAGGGCACTTGTGGCTTTGTTGAAAGAAAATAAAAAAGAACATCTTTTGCAGGAATGCTACGACCGCTGTGAAGCGCAAGAAAAGCTACCGAAAGAAGAGATGACCAATCAGGTCAAAGTCCTCTACGACGAGTTTACTTATGAGGAGGTATCTGCAAAAATTGCGGAAATTATCACTCCTCCTAACATTAAACCTAAAGTAGAAGTGATTTACCAAACGATTGAAGATTTGCGGGCTTCTTGCCCTGGGAATAGTGGTGACTGGTATTTTTCCGGTGATTATCCTACGCCTGGAGGGAACCGTGTCGTCAATAAATCGTTTATGTATTTTATGGAGGGTAAGGACGAAAGGGCGTATTAGTGCTCACTCGACCAAAGGTCGGGATCACGGCTGTGTTCATCCCGCTTCTCGGGATTCACGGTAGTGCTCGTTCCTCGCTGTGATGCTCGCTACGCTCGCGTGTAACGCGGCTACGGCCGACGTAGTCGGTACCACCGCGAGGAACGAGCACTACCGTGAGCGTGAGCGAACACTACCGCGATTCTGATTTATCGGAAGAGCACTTTAATTAAAAGAAGATATTGACATGGAGCAGCAGGGATGGAATGTAGGAACCTCTTCACAACAGAAGGGGCTTGCACAGAAGACAGAGCAGGTTATTCTCGTGGGTTTGGTTACGCGTGACCAGACAGAGGATATGATTACCGAATATTTGGATGAATTGGAATTTTTAGCCCTCACTGCTGGTGCTAAAACAGTTAAGCGTTTTATCCAAAAAATGGATCACCCTAACCGCCGGACTTTTGTTGGAAAGGGGAAGATGGAGGAGATCGCAGAATACATCGAAACGCACGAAGATATTACCGCAGTCATTTTTGATGATGACCTTTCTGGTAAACAAACCAATATCCTAGAAGAAGAACTGAAGGTGAAAATCATTGACAGGTCTTCGCTTATCCTGGATATTTTCGCTCGACGAGCACAAACGGCTCAGGCGAAAACACAAGTAGAACTCGCCCAGATGCAGTACTTGCTGCCCCGCCTACGAGGACTTTGGACTCACTTGGAGAGACAGCGTGGTGGTATTGGTATGCGTGGACCTGGTGAGAAAGAAATTGAGACGGATCGTCGTATCGTCCGCGACAAGATTTCGAAGCTTAAGAAGCAGTTGGAAAAAATTGATCAGCAGAATTCAACACAACGTAAAACGCGTGGTGAATTGATCCGGGTAGCACTTGTGGGGTATACGAACGTGGGCAAGAGTACCATCATGAACTTGCTTACGAAGTCGGAAGTATTTGCGGAAAACAAACTCTTTGCAACACTGGACACTACGGTGCGCAAAGTCGCTTTTGATCGTACGCCCTTCCTGCTGTCTGATACGGTAGGGTTTATCAGAAAACTTCCTCACCATTTGGTGGAGAGCTTCAAATCTACGCTGGACGAGGTTCGCGAAAGCGACATTCTTTTACATGTGGTAGACCTGGCGCACCCCCAGCACGAAGATCATATTCGTACCGTCAACGAGACCCTTAAAGAACTAGAAGCATTGGAGAAGCCTACGCTGATGATCTTCAATAAGATAGATTTATATCGTGAGAGAAACTACGACCTCTACCTCGATGATGAGGTGAAGGAAGAAATTGAATCGGGATTGAAGCAACGCCTGGAAGCACAATTTGATCAGGAAAGTGTCTTGGTATCGGCAATTACCAAAGAGAATATTGACACGCTGCGTAGTAGAATGATGGAAATGGTGAAAGCACAATACCATGTTCGTTATCCTTACATTGCAAAACAATGGTAGAATTGCTGCTGTTGTTTTATTAGAGTTCTTCAGTACGACCCAAATAAGATGAAAAACATACTACAAAGCTACGCCCAACTTCTCGTAAACTACTGTTTAGAGTTGAAAGCGGGAGAACGTTTATATATCAGAACCACCACTTTGGCAGAAGATTTGCTCCGCGAAGTTTATCGCGAGGCAGTTCGTGTAGGGGCTCATGTGGAGTATGAGTTAGAGTTCAGAGAGCAGAGCCGTATATTTCTGGAAACCGCCAATGATGAGCAGTTGAAGTACATTTCTCCGCTATATCGCCAAGCGATGGAGGAGTTTGACGCTTACCTTTATATCCGTGCGCCTTTTAATTTACGGGAGGGGCAGCAGATAGATCCTGATCGTCGCGAAATTAGACAACAAGCACTTGCAGATCTTTCGAAGACTTACTTTAGCCGTACGGCAGATCGTTCGCTAAAGCGGAATCTTTGTCAATTTCCTACCCAGGCTGCTGCTCAGGAAGCCGGGATGTCTTTGGAGGAATATCAAGACTTCATTTATGGGGCTTGCCGCCTCTATGATGAAGACCCCATTGAAAGCTGGTTGCAGGTTAGAAAAGATCAGCAACAGATCGTTGATCGTCTCAATTCTTGTCAGGAAATCCGTTATCGCAGTCCTCTTTTTGATATCACCTACCGCACGGATGGGCGGATTTTTATGAATTCTGATGGTCAAACCAATATGCCCAGCGGGGAGGTGTATACTTCGCCCGTAGAGGATTCCGTTAATGGAGTGGTCCATTTTGATTATCCTGCCATTTATCAAGGAGAAGAGGTTCAAGGAGTAACCCTCTGGGTGAAAGATGGCTATATTGATAAATGGGAAGCAAAGCAGGGCCAAAAGGTACTTGATCGTGTATTCCAAATACCAGGTACCCGTCGGTTTGGAGAAGCTGCCATCGGTACGAATTATGGAATTAATCGGTTTACCAAGAATATCCTTTTTGACGAAAAAATTGGCGGAACCATCCACATGGCTATTGGGCAATCTTATCTCCAAACAGGAGGCAAAAACCAGTCAACGGTTCACTGGGATATGATTGCAGATATGACAAAAGGGGGTGAAATCTACGCGAACGGTGAAAAAATTTATGAAAACGGGCAGTTTGTCCTTTAAATCCTTATCTTTTTGCCCGTGTTTAAGGGACGTAAGGCTAGTTTTCGTCGGAAAGTACTTAATGGATTTAAAATTTCTGGCTACCTTGCGTATTCATTAGCATTGCGCAAAAAATAAAATGAAGCATTCTCTGAAGTTTCTCAAATAGTCAACACGTTTGAAGTGTATCACTTAGTTACCTATTTGAAAAGCGAATCTTCATTTGTTTTTGTGCTGTTTTTAACCAAATGAACTGGCAAATAGCACCCGAAAACAATTACAGTAAACTGAAACACAACCTCAAACCGTGAACAGGAACATCGCATTTTTGGAATTAAAGTATGGCAATATTTACGGAGGGTACCCAAACTTCTACGCCATCAGTGAAATCTCCTTGTTGGTTTTTGAACAAGGCTCTAACCGAATTTTTCTTGAAAGCTGGGTCAACAGCGCAAACGTTGATGTTGTCAATGTATTTGCCCAGACCAATGAACTAGGCCATACCATCGGACGTGGAAAAGAAGTCATCAATATGCGGACCCGCAGACGGTTCCGGTTTGATGAAGAATTCCGCCTCGAAGAACATGATCTTTCTTATGCTTTCAGAAACTTGCGCTCTACGAAGATGGCTATTCGGAGCTTCTTGTTGCGCAATTTCAAGAAATACCGTTTTGAAGATATCGTTGTCTTTGATGGTCGCCGAGATATTTTCTTGTGCGAACGCGCTGGAGTAGACTTTGGCCGTCATCAGATCATTGATATCCAGAAAGACCTTAACCGGGAAACCGATTATCTGTTTAGCTTGAATAAGTTGGCAGTAGTAATTGGTTTTGAAATGGACCGTTCTTACTTGCGTTCCAATAATCTGGAATACTGGCTGCACCCTATCGCTGCCCGCCAGTTGATGCCCAAGTCAGCAGCTTTTGATGCAGCTCGCCTGATGATGATTTTCAACGAATATACAGAGCACCATGACGACTTCTTGATGAAGGCCGCCTTGTTGCTTAATAAAATACAGAACTCGAAAGAGGAAGAAGAAAAGAGAAAGGCGGCTGAAGCTGGACCTGAATCAGAGGAATAACCCTGTGGTTTTGAACCTTTTCTACATATCCCGAATATTAGCTTAGTGGCTGGTATTCGGGATTTTTCTTAAAAAATACGCCATACTTTAGGAGGCCCTCATGAGGGGAATAAAGAGACAATAATATGAGCAAAGGGAAGATTTTAGTGACTGGAGGTTGTGGTTATATAGGTAGTCATACTATCGTGGATTTGATTGAAAATGGCTATGAGGTAGTTGCTGTAGATAACCTTAGTAATGCTGATGAATCTGTCCTGAAGGGTATTGCTGAAATCACTGGAGTAAATGTAAAAAACCATGTGGTTGACCTGGCCGAGCGAGAAGCTACTGTACGCTTATTTCAGGAAGAAGCCTTTAATGGTGTCATCCATTTTGCAGCGTTGAAGCACGTAGGTGAATCGGTCCATCAACCTGTTCGTTATTATCAAAACAACCTCAATAGTTTACTCAATGTCATTGAAGGCATGCAGGCGACGGGTTGTCAGCACCTGATTTTTTCTTCTTCCTGTTCCGTCTACGGTAATACAGACGAACTACCGGTGACGGAAAAAACACCTCGCCAGAGTGCGGAGTCACCGTACGGTCGCACTAAACAAATGTGTGAAGACATCCTTTTTGATGTTTGCAAAATAAGCCCCGACTTTCAAGCGGTACTCCTTCGTTATTTTAATCCAGCAGGAGCACACCCCAGTAGCCTGATTGGAGAAGCACCTTCTAACCCTGCTTCTAACCTTGCGCCCGTTATCACTGAAACGGCCATGGGCAAGCGTAAGGAAATGATGGTCTTTGGCAATGATTACAACACCAGTGATGGCAGCTGTGTGCGGGATTATATTCATGTAGTAGACCTTGCTCATGCCCATACGCTGGCCTTGGATTACCTTCGAGAAAACCGCCAAGCGAGCAACTGTGAACTTTTTAATCTCGGCATCGGAACGGGCGTAAGTGTACTAGAAGCGATTCATGCATTTGAGGAGGTGACGGGCATAAAGCTCAATTATCGTATCGGTGATCGCCGTGCAGGAGATGTTGTTTCTATCTATGCCAATGCAGATAAAGCTAGCCGAGAGCTAGGTTGGCAACCTAAGTACAATATTAAAGATATAATGGAGACGGCGTGGGCTTGGGAGCAGAAGCGGTAGATTTTATCACATAGTCACATAGAGCTGTTATGGAGTCAGGTGTGTGTATTTTCTCTGTGTCTATTGTGGTGAAAAGGATGTGTGTTTCGATTTACTGCATTTATACATTTCTCCTTTCCCAATAATTCTGCTCATCCACTTCGTCGAGCAAAGCGAGGTAGTTGAAGTAGCGCAATTCACTAATTTCTCCTTCTTCGATAGCCGCTTTTACAGCACAGCCGGGTTCGTTGCGGTGAAGGCAACTTCCGCCGAAGCGACAGTCACTGGATGCGGCAAAGAATTCCCTGAAATTGTGGGCTACATCAGCTAGTTCGAGATAATTGAAAGAGAGGTTCTTTATACCCGGCGTATCGATCAGTAAGCCCCCGAAAGGCAGCTCAAACATTTCTGCAAAGGTCGTTGTATGCTGGCCTTTGCCACTATAATCACTGATATCACCAGTACGTAAATCCAAATCAGCTGCGATGGCATTGATTAGGGTAGATTTTCCAACGCCAGATTGACCACCAATGAGGGTCGTTTTGTCTTTTAAGAGCACTTTTAAATCGTCTAAACCATGCCCTTTGGTTGCTGAAAGGATCAAGGTTTTGTAGCCAATATCTTCGTAAACGCCTTGGAGGTAGGCAAGCGTGTCGATATCTTCTTCTGTATAAACATCCACTTTATTGAAAGCAATGACTGTGTCAATATTGAAAGGCTCCGTCATTAGCAAAAAGCGATCAATAAAACCTTGCTTAAGCTTTGGCTGAGCAATGGTCGTGACAATGATAGCTTGATCAATATTACTGGCAATGAGATGGAGGGAGTGCTTCTTGCGGGGAGATTGGCGGACAACATAATTGTCGCGCGGCATGATCTTTCGAATAGCACCGGCTCCTTCTTCATCCACATCGGTCTCTACTTTGACTTTGTCTCCAACGGCAATCGGGTTCGTAAGTCGTTTGTCGTCTTTGCGGAATTTACCACCAATGCGGCAGGGGATGATTTGGCCGTCTTCCAGACGGACATTGTACCAGCTTCCTGTTGATTTTGTAATTATACCGTCTTGCAAATTATCGGAGATAAGAAAAGTTCTGTGTAGAGATAAAAAACAGCACAAAAATAAGCTGATCCATCGTTTTTCAAAAAGTAGGCTATCAAGCGTGTCAGCTTTTTGGAAAACCTCAGAGATGGTTCAATTTGTTTTTTGCGCAATACCAGGACTGAATATAAAGGTATAACAAAAAAAATGAGGCAACCGTTCCGATTGCCTCCTAATAACCCCAAAAAACCAAATGAAAACTATCTTTGAATAAAATTCTTCGTATTGATGGATTCCGTGATTTCCCGGAACCGCAACAAAAAAAAGATGTTTTAAGGAGAATCCCAAAAATTTTAGCGAATATTTTTCAAACGAAACAGTAGGAAATTTTTACATCGTTGAGTGTTAATACATTGTAAATTATTTATTTTCTTGTAGGTACATCTGTATACCATTCGCCGGCCGTAAAGTAATCAAAGCATTAGCCTTAATCCCTTGGTCAGGAATAAGTTGGAACGAAAATCGACGTAGCCAGGCAGCTATGACGAGTTGCATTTCCATCATCGCGAAATTATTACCAATACAAAGACGAGGGCCTCCTCCGAAAGGAAAGTAAGTAAAAGGTGCCTGAGTGTCCTGAAAACGATCAGGGCGAAATTCTTCGGGATCATCCCAATACTGGGCGGTATGATGAATCCCGTAAATAAAGGGAACAACAATGGTGCCTTTAGGAATTTTTACGCCCCCTATTTCATCGTCTTCCAGCGCTATTCGGTCTGTGATCCAAGCTGGAGGATAAAGTCGCATTGATTCCTTAATGACATTCGTCAAGATGGGCAGGGATCGAAGTTCTGTGAATCCAGGAGGCCGACCTGGGGCAACCTCTTCCAATTCATTTCTCAGTTGTTCTTGTATTTCTGGATGCTTGGCCAGCAGGTACAGTGTCCATGCCAAGGCATTGGCGGAGGTTTCATGCCCAGCAACAAAGAGAATCCCTGTTTCTTCTACCAGCTGTTGTTCCTCCATGGGGAGGCCAGTATCTTCATAGCGTGAGTCCAATAGCATCTGCAACAGATCATCCCGGGAGGCACCACTTTCTTCTCTACGTCGGATAAACTGCCGTTGCATATCGAGGATATCACGGGAAAGGCTCAGATTACGTTCTCGCTTGCCCGTCAAGATGTACCACCAGCGCAGGAAGGGAAGGCGTACCTCTTTGATCACGTATTCCTGGATTTGGGTGATCTTGTCCCCTAGTTGGTTCAATTCTTCTTCCACCACATCTTCGCTAAAGATTGCTCGCCCTACAATGCGAAAAGTGATGCGTAGCATTTCTTCGTAAATATCGATACCGCTCTCTTTGTTCCGTTGGCAGAGTAGGTCTAGTTCCTGGTCAATTACACCTTGCATGATGTTAGTGAGTGCAGCCAAGCGATCACGGTGAAAACCAGGTTGAATCAGGCGTCGTTGCCGTAGCCAGGAACTACCGGTGTTGGTTAATAAACCGCGCCCTATATATTTGGAGAGTACATCCGTTTGGATAGGAGATTTTTCGTAGCGGCGATGTTGTTTTTGGAGTACATGCTGGGCTACTTCGGGGTCGATAGTGACCAGCGACTTGGAAATACCCCCGATATAAAGGTAGAAGGTGTTTCCGTAACGTTCGGTATATGCCTGTAGGCCAGCAATAGGATCGTGTGCGAAACTGAGTGTAGTAGGCAGCGACACAGAACGGGGGATAATAGGGATGTCAGCCATTTTGGTAGTAAAAATACCTTATCTTCCAAACAAAAAAAAACGCTGGTATGAATACCCTTCTTAATTACACCTTCCTTTTCGTGCTTACGATTCTGGGATTAAGTTTTCTTTCCTTAAGTCCTGTTTTTGAGGCCACAACTACAAACCTTTGTACTGCTAATGAAGCCGGAATACGACCTGTACCGGCGATGATTAGCGTGCCCGCAGGGACGTTCCGGATGGGGGACAATTTTGGTGATGGAAGCCTCGATGAAAAGCCATCTCACATGGTAACGATTAGTGCTTTTGAGATTGGTAAATAC
The DNA here is from genome assembly GCF_050633125.1 of Lewinella sp. Taxonomy (NCBI): domain Bacteria; kingdom Pseudomonadati; phylum Bacteroidota; class Saprospiria; order Saprospirales; family Lewinellaceae; genus Lewinella; species Lewinella sp. The sequence continues at coordinate 27,665 of NZ_JBOEFX010000091.1, read as the reverse complement.
GAGCTTACGTTTGCCGAATATGATCGATTTTGCACAGCTACAAACCGTCAATTGCCCAGGGATGAACGTTGGGGGAGAGATCAAATGCCAGTTATTAATGTTAGCTGGTATGATGCTGTAGCTTATTGTAATTGGCTGAGTGAGCAGCAAGGTTATACCAAGGTGTACCGGGTAGAGATAGAGGAAGCCTTTGACGGCTCGGACATGAAAGTCTTTTATTCCGATTGGGAAGCGAATGGCTATCGTTTGCCTAGCGAAGCAGAGTGGGAGTATGCTGCCAGCTGGAGCAATGCTTCGGAGAAAACTACCCGCCGTACTATTCGTGCTAGTGAACGCTATGCCGGCACCTCTTCGGATCACTTGTTGGATGAATTTGCTAATTTTTGTGATGCCAAATGTGGTTTTCGTTGGAAGACCACTCCTCGAAACGATGGTTATGCCCATACGGCACCCATAGGGCAGTTTTCACCAAATGAACTGGGGGTTTATGATATGAGTGGCAACGTATGGGAATGGTGCTGGGATTTTTATGATGGGGAGTATTATAAAGATTCACCAAAAGAAGATCCCCGAGGGTCAGATATTGGAGGTTATCGGATTGTGAGAGGCGGTTCCTGGAGAAACCTTCAGCCAGAGGTACGCTGTGCTTCTCGACAAGAGAAATCACCAGGCAAGGGTAATTTTACGACAGGCTTTAGATTAGCGCGTACAGTTAATTAGCGAATTTTCGCAAAAAGAGATTGATTGGTCTTTACATTGTGGGTAGAAAGCCTTAAATTTGTAGCGAATTTTCGCTGAAGGGAAGCACCGCAAAAATAAATTGGCACATTTGTTTTTTGCGTAACAAAAGACCTTTCAAGGATTCATGTTCTTTTTTTTGCTTGAAACGACTAAATAAAATTGACCAATGGCTGAAGTAGCAACCTCCGAAAAAACACTTCGTGGCGGAGAATTCCTGGTAAGAGATACCCGTCCTGAAGAGATTTTTATTCCTGAAGAATTCAATGAAGAGCAGCGGATGATCCGCGACATGGTTCGTGATTTTGTTGAGGGCCATATTTTTCCCAATAGTGAAAAACTGGAAAAGCAAGAGGACAATATTGCTGTAACCTTACTGGATACGATAGCTGAATTAGGCTTGTTGGGTACACATATGCCCGAAGAATATGGAGGAATGGCTTTGGATACCAACACGAATACCCTTATTTGTGATGCAATGGGCCCTTCCGGAGCGTTTACGGTTTCTTATGCTGCGCATACTGGCATTGGCATGTTGCCAATTTTATATTTTGGTACAGATCAGCAGAAAGAGACATTCTTGCCTCGCTTGATTAGTGGAGAGTTAAAAGCTGCCTACTGTCTCACCGAGCCGGGGTCTGGTTCTGATGCACTTGCTGCTAAAACGCGTGCCGACCTGACAGAAGATGGTAAGCATTACGTTTTGAATGGCCAGAAGATGTGGATTTCTAACGCTGGCTTTGCGGATATCTTTATCGTATTTGCACAGATTGACGGCGACAAATTTACCGGCTTCATTGTGCCTCGTGATAGTGAAGGATTGTCTCTTGGAGCAGAAGAAGCTAAGTTGGGGATCAAAGGATCATCTACCCGGCAGGTTTTCTTCGAAGACGCGAAAATTCCTGTAGACAATGTTTTGGGAGAGATTGGTAAAGGTCACCTTATTGCGTTTAATACCCTGAATGTTGGGCGTTTCAAATTGAATGCTTTATGTAATGGTGGTGCGAAAGAATGCATTACGAGGTCTGTTAACTACGCTAACGAACGCCACCAGTTTAAGCAGCCTATTTCTAATTTTGGAGCTATTAAGTATAAGTTAGGAGAGCAAGCTATTCGGGTATTTGCAAGTGAAAGTTCTCTATATCGCACGAGCCAGTTGATGCAGGACTGGAACGAAAATCTTAAAAAAGAAGGCATCGGTTTTGGTGAAGCCAAATTGCAGGCTGCTGAAGAGTATGCCATTGAGTGTGCTTTACTTAAGGTGATTGGTTCTGAGGCACTGGATTATATTGTAGATGAAAATCTACAGATTCACGGCGGAATGGGCTACTCTGAGGAAGGCACCGCAGCACGTGCTTACCGCGATAGCCGGATCAATCGCATCTACGAGGGTACCAATGAAATTAACCGTTTACTGTCTGTGGATATGTTTTTCCGTCGGGGAATGGCTGGTGCTTTCGATATGGTAGGTCCAGCTTGGGCAGTGCAGAAAGAATTGGCGAGTATGCCTTCAATGGAGCAGCCAGAAGGTCCTTATGGGCAAGAAGTGAAAGCGGTATCAGAATTCAAAAAAATTCTGTTGATGGTAGCTGGTGCTGCAGGTAAAATGCAGATGGAAGGTAAACTGAACCTGAAAAAGGATCAAGAGATTGTCATGAACCTGGCCAACATCCTACTGGATGTATTTCAGGCAGAAAGTACACTGCTACGCGTACAAAAACTGGCAACGATGGACAATAAGCCGCAAGCTCAGGAAGTGTACGATTCAATCTTGAAAGTGTTAATGCACGATGCTACAGCACGAATCAATAAGGAAGCATCTGACGCGGTAGCTTCCTTCGCAGAAGGCGATTTGCTGCGCACCTTCCTAATGGGAATCAAGCGCTTTACGAAGTATCCGCCAGTGAATGTAATGAAAGAGCGTCGTCAGGTTGCTGAGGCTTTGATAACAGCTAATCAGTACGCTTTTTAAGAAATAGACTTTAGGTCAAATAGTCGCTTTAAGGAAAGCCCCGACATTATGTTCGGGGCTTTTTTATTTAGAACGTCTTGCGAAACTGACCACGCTGACTCCAATAGATCGTACTAAATACCAGTGTGAATAAAAGGATCATTAACCACGCTTCACCATTTTGTAAAGGAGAATGCACCAATGCCAGGGTGTCCAGTATAGGTCCCTGTGGATGCAGTAGAGCGTCCCAACTATTCCAGCGAAGTACGCGGCCGAGGTAGATTCCCAGGCCACTAAGTAGCAGCGTGCTGATTGTAAACGAATTAGCCCATCTATTGGAATAATGCTCGCGCAAGTAGCTACGTAACCCTTCCAGCGCACGAATCCCCAGGACTAAGCCCAAGTAAGCAAAAGTAAACAGCAACAAGGCATCAAACCATAAAGGGATACCCGGCCGAACCCTCAGATGAATCAAATCAGTCATGAGGTAAGGCGCATTTGGGAAGAATAATAACCATGCGGCTAGAATTCCTCCTTGTATCCATCGTTTACGAGGTATGTACGGAAGAAGGTACAAGAGCCCCAGTGGAACCCATGCGAGTATCAGGTTCCAACCGAGGAAGAGGAACCGTAAACGTGGCCATGTTCGCAAGGTTGAATAGCTTTCAATATCTCCTTCTTGTAGATAAAAGATTCGAAAAAAAACGAGACCTGAAGCCAGCAGGCTTAAAAGTAGGAGTGCGCGTTCTTTGTGGAAAAAATGCTGGAGGAATGATTTCATTTTTGGTGGTTTTTTGGGTTAAAGAATACTTTTTCGTAAAGCTAAGCTTTGGGTTCTACGCTTGGAAAGCAGTGTTCGCTCACGCTTGCGGTGGTGCTCGTTCCTCTAGGCAGTGCTCGCTAAAGCTCGCGGGTAACGCGGCTACCGCCGACGTAGTTGGCACCACTGCAAGCGCAGGGTAGCACCACCGTGATTCCGAGAACCGGAAGAGCACTCCCGTGAGCGCGAGCGAACACACGCTTAATACTCCGCCCCCTCTGCCTGCAACTCACCACCAGCTAGGAAATCCTGTAAACCAACAAGGTTTTCGCGTAGTAAGTACTCATAATACCAATGGTGGAAGGTGCGTAATTGTCGCCCTTTTTGGAATGCACGCCGAAGCCGCCCCCAGTATTCAGGAAAGAAAGCTGCACCCGTAAAGGCGGCCAAGAATGCGTAAGCGCTTCGTTTACCATTACCCAATAAGCACCATTGCAACTCTACTTCCTCGGGCGCGGTGAGGCCATATTCCAGCATCACATGGAAAACGTCATGATTTTCAAAACCAGGAAGAAGATCAAGTTGATTACTTGTTAGGAATTGACCTACCCGCTGGCCAAGACTTCCCGGAGGAAGTTGTAGCAAATCATCCCGGTTGAGTTGCCACTGCGGGCGCGACCGAGCAGAAATACGCGCGTAGATAGGGTATGTTTTTTCATACATAAAATGGAGAAACTGGCTCCGAAGCCCATAGAGCGGAAGCCGTACAGAGAGGGTAGACATGATATTGAAGTTTGTAACTGGACTTTTAGGAAGCCGAGTCTAGTTGTTTAATGTTTTTTGATACTCCTGCCATTGCTGGTACTGTCGGTATTCACTCCAATTCCAGCTGCGCCAGTCTTTGTTTTTCCAATCGCTTTCCAGTCGATTTCCTCGACGGGTAAGTGAATTGATCCGTAGTTTATCGGACAGCATCGTGTTGCCTTGGGCGGTATTTAGTAATGGAGTGAGGTTATTGTCTAATCGATTTACTAGATGGTGGATATCAGGGTTTTCCTGATTTAGGTTGTAGCGCGTAATGAGTTTGTCCCAATTGACACTAGCTGCAAGGAGTAGGGCAATCATTACGGCAGTGGCATTGGTTTGGAGTAGAAAGTAAATGGTCTTCGGGCCTTTGACTTTTAAGTACATCGTAAACAAACCAAATAGTACCAATGCCAGGAAGAATACGACCGTAATTCGGCCATGGGCCAAGGCGTAATGATGGATGTAATGGCCATTTCTAACCCCTACTGACAACGCCAGAAAGGCATTCTGTCCTAACCATAAATAGGCCAACTGCCGAAGGCGTTGGTTGTTGGTAAAGAAGTTGAGGTTCGCCCGGAAAAAGCCTAGCACAACCAGCATTGCCAATACAATAGAGAAGATCAATAGCCAGGTTCCTTCGTGAACATAGGCGCTCAATTCACTTGCGGTGCGTTCTTGGCGAGAAAACCAAACGAAGACAATATCCAGTAGATTGATGATGCCAAGAAGGACATTTAATGCGGTGAACGTGAGCAACGCGCTTTGGTATTCTTGTTTCAGGGCCATCGTCCTAGCAGGCCAAACTCTTTTCCGTTGTCGCTCCAATGGATAAACCCAATTGGCGACCCATTTATGCAGTGGTGCGACTCCTGTTCGGTATCCCAAAAATGCAGCTATAAATGCCCATCCTAGAAGGAAAACAAAAAAGCGAGACCAGTCAATATCCAGCTGGAATAAGGCGCCCGCCCATTCTAATAGTTTGTCATTAAAAGCACCTAATGCCGTATTGGCTTGACTATAAATCAAGTAAAACGGAGGTACGATCAAAATAGGTAGTAGGAGCAGGCGCACCTTTCGCCAGGAGGGCAAAAAGGAATGCTTATCGCCTAATTGTTCTCCCAAGTGACGGATACTGAGCCACCACCCGCCGAATAAGGCTCGAATGCTTTCGAGGATACCAAAGACCCAAAAACGCACCTGGATTTCTTGAAGGTAACCCAGCGTAATAAAGCCAAAGAGCCAATAAACGACCATGCTTAGCGAGGAGTTGTGCCAAAAGACCCAAAAAGCGGATAGGCACCAAGCAGCTAAGAGGTATTTTACTTCTGATCGAGCAAAGGCTTTTGGCTTGGCCCAGGGAATTACCGCTGTAATAGATACACTAAAGAGCAGCACATTTAAGCCTAATTGAGCTTCCCATATGAGCAGATGCCACCAGATGGCTAGCAGGATAATAAGCAATGATTTCTTCATCTAAAAGTACTTTGTTTTTCAAAGTTAAAAGGCAGCACAAAAATGAATTGAGCATTCGTTTTTGGAATAGATGGCTAAGCGATTAACTTCAAGCGTATCAACTATTTCAAAAACCTCAAGGAAGGCTCAATCTGTTTTTTGCACAATGCAATGGATAAAAAATAGATAATGTCTATTTCTAATCTCCCTTTTGTAGATTAATAATTTTTTCCAGATAGGCTAAGTGATCTAAAAAAGCAATCCGGCCTTTTTCTGTAACCTTGTAACTGGTATTGGGCCTACGGCCGATAAATTGTTTACGAAGTTCTATGTAGCCTTCTTTGTCTAAAGCTTTCAGGTGACTGGCCAAATTGCCGTCACTGACTTCAAGGTTATCCCTGAGGTGGGTGAAATCGACCCATTCTGTGACCATCAACATCGACATAACCCCTAGGCGTACCCGGTGGTCGAAAGCTTTCCGTAGATGTGTGATGAGCTCTTTCATGTTCCTTGTTCGTATTTCAAATACATCATGATGCCATAAACAATGTGCAAAACCCCAAAGCCAATGGCCCAAAGTAATAATCCCCAGCCGATGAAAAATACACCAATACAACCCAGTGCAATTTCGCATAGCCCCAAGTAGTAAACATCCTGAAGGGTAAATTTACTGCCATTTACGAGTGCTAATCCATAAAAAATAAGGGTTGCAGGGCCAACAAGCCCCAAATAACCGTGAAAAAACAGGGCTAGACAAAAAATGCCTCCTGCGACAAGCGGTATCGCCAAATGAAGTAAAAGCCGCTGGGTGAGGGCATCCCAGATGGCTTGGCCTTTGCGATGAGCACGCCTAGTGGTAAAGTAAATGCCACTAGTGAGGGCACCTGCAAGTACAAAGCCTGCGTCTAAAATGTAAAAAGTTAGTGGCGACCATCCCCAAGGATGTGGCTGGTTGGGCCAGTAGTGTAGCGACGGTCCGTAACCATCAAGGCCTCCTGCTACCAAATACCAGTGGGCCATTACGGCTCCGGCCAAGGCAAAAATACCTGCGCCTACTCCTGATAAACCACTCAGACCAATAAATTTACTGGTGCGTTCCATCATCCGATGGATATCGCGTAATTGATCTAATGGCTGGTGAGGATATTGACTCATAAAGTACTTTGAAATGCAAAGTAAGTCGTTTTTTTATTAAGAATCAAGTAGGGGGCGAATTTATTTATTAGAAAGACTTAATTTTAGCGGCTTACCAAGTTTAATTTGTTGGCTTTAAGCTTTGGTGTTTAGTTTCCAAGCTTGGTAAGGAGTGTTCACTTACGCTCGCGGTAGTGCTCGCTAAAGCTCGCGGGTAGCGCGGCTACCGCCGACGTAGTCGGCACCACCGTGATTCCGATTTTATCGGAAGAGCACAAAAAAATAAACAATTATGAAAACTATCCTCAAACCTACTTCCGATCAACACCCCGATTGGGCATCTGTATACATCAAGCATGTACCTGATGATGGTAAGGTGCTGGACTTCTTAGCCGAAGGATTAAAAGAAGTAGTCGCATTAGTCCAGCCATTGACAGACGAAGCGTGGAATTACCGTTACGCTGAAGATAAATGGACCATCAAGGAAATGTTGGTACACTTGATGGATGCCGAGCGAGTGTTTACCTACCGTGGGCTGTCGGCCGCTCGTGGGGATAAGACGTCTCTTCCTGGGTTTGATCATAATGCCTATGTACCGGTATCACGTGCCAATAAGCGAATGGGAGATGATATTTTGGCGGAGTACCAAGCCCTCAGAGCTGCAACGATTGCTTTTTTCCAAAACCTTGATGAAGAAGCACTTAATACCATTGGCGAAGCCAAAGACCAGCCATGTAGTGCTCGAGGTATGGTGTACATGATTGCCGGCCATGAACGCCATCATTTGCAAATTTTGCGGGAACGCTACATTAATATTGCGCAGAAAAGAAAATACGATTTTTCTTAGGTTTTTCAGATAGTTAAAACACTTTAAATGA
>NZ_JBOEFX010000091.1:0-19909 GCF_050633125.1 Lewinella sp. | reverse complement strand
TATTTTCGTGCTGTTCCTTAATCAATAAAAGATGATAGGGCGGGGGCTCTGGCGGCGCAGGTTGAAGCAGTATGATGATGTTGAATTGGTAAAACGCTTTCAGCAATCGGGCAGCGATGCTTATTTCGATGAGCTTTTCGAGCGCTATCATTCTTTGATTTTTGGCTTGTGCCTAAACCTAACGGCCCACCGAGAGGATAGCAAAGACCTAACGTTGAGCATTTTTCAAAAAGCTTATGGCGTTTTGCCGAAGACCACAATTGAACGCTTTGATCACTGGCTTTTTACGATGACTCGGCATGAATGCTTCCGTTTTATTCGGCGGCAAGCCAAAGCACGCACCAATTTGCTTCGTTGGCAAGAAGCTCAAAGGCANNGAAGATGGCTTTATGGTCAATGAGGCTTTCCGTCGTTTTTGGTACACCGAAGAAATTGCCCAGGATGAATTATTAGAAAATGGAATTGCAGATTTGACCAATCCTCAGCAGAAATGCCTAAATTTATTTTTGTACGAATATCAATCCTATCAAGAGATTGCAAGTACAACGGGCTTCAGCTTAAGGGAAGTCAAAAGCCATTTACAAAATGGCCGACTAAAGTTAAAAAGGTGGATACACCAACAGCAGGACAGTAAAAATAAACTGTCAAAATGAACGAGGAATCAAAAAGTATAACCAACCGCTTGCTGCTTTACCTGGAGGGGAAACTAACAAGTGACGACCGCTACGAAGTGGAGCAAAGCCTCCTGCGAGATACTGCTGCCCAAGCGGCCCTCGACGGCATCCGCGAAAGTGGCCTCTCTAATGTTGAAATACAAAATGATTTGAATGATATCCGCCAAGGCTGGCAAAATCGCCCTAAGGCAACGAATCGGCGATGGACTGCCGCTGCGGCAATAGCGCTATTGGTGTTTACCGCTTGGTCGGCATGGGGCTATTTTCATGACCAGCAACCGGCAAGTTTGTACGCAGAATATTTTGCTATCAGTGAGACCAATGAAGATTATCTGGCGGTTAGAGGAACCGATGAGTCGACGGTACCTGGCTTATCGTCTGCTTTGGATGCTTATCAACAACAAGATTATCAGCAGAGTCTGGCACTGTTTCAATCCTTGCGAGAAGACCACCCTTTCGATGGGTTTATCCTCCGTTATACGGCCATGTCGGCGATGCAAGTGGGCGATTATTATACAGCTGAGCAGGTTTTGGAGCAATGCTTGACGATTGATGTATCAGCAACAGATCGTATTGCTGCGCAATGGTACCTTGCATTGGTCTATTTACAACTCGATCGTCAAGCTGACGGGCAAGGTCTCCTTCAAGAGTTGGCCGAGTCAGGCAACGGGAGGTATGCGTCCCAGGCTCAGCAATTGTTGCAAGAATTGACAAAATAAAAAGAGTGTGCCACAGATTGGTTCGCCGTCATTGGTGGCGGGTACGGTCTGTTCGTCTTGAAAGACGAAGAACCAATTTGTAGCACATTCAAATAAAAAAGGTTTGCCAAGCGCTCTGCCCGACAAACCTTTTTTTATCTACATAGTACCTAATACTTCGTACCAAGCACCTCGAAATTTACTTCAAAAAGCCCATACTTTTTTCTACAAAAGCAGTAAGCTCCTTGCCTTTTAGCATATTCTGATTCAGTAAAGCCAGCTTGTAAAGGTAGTCTACCGTTTCGTTTTGATTGTCTCCTTCGGTATTCAATACCTTGTCAGCTACCAATGGGTGGTTAGCGTTTACGATTACTTTGTAATCATCAGGGAACCCGCCCAGGTCCATGCCTTGCATCGCTTGCATTTCCTTCATTCGCCGCATAAATTCGGGGCGAACAATCTGTACCGGCTGATCGTCTGGAGAAAGAGGCTTCACTTCAATGGCTTTTCCCTCACCTGCTACAGCACCAAAGAGATCCTTCACGGTCGTGATTTGCTCTTCATTAAGAACAGACTCTTTTGTTTCATCAGTTTGTACCAGGTTATCCACCGTGTCAGAATCAATCCGTACAAAGGTAACCTTGTCCTCTTTCTGCTCTAGTGTTTGCAGGAAGTGGTTGTCGATAATGTGATCCAAAAGGAGTACATCGTAACCCTGCTTCTTTGCCGCTGTGATCGCCGCATCCTGAGAGGCAGGATCGTTGGCATAGATCATCACGGTACGCTCGTGCTTGTCTTTTTGAGTGGCATCTACCTTTTCGCGGTAGTCAGCTAGTGTGAAGGTTTCTCCATCCACATTCTTGAGCAGGACAAACTTGGTTGCCTTTTCATAGAATTTCTCATCAGAGATCATTCCGTACTTTACGAAAACACTCAAGTCGTTCCACTTCTCTTCGTAAGATGGACGATCTTTCTTAAACAGCTCATTGAGCTTGTCAGCAACCTTCTTGGTAATGTAAGAATTGATTTTCTTGACATTAGCGTCGGCTTGCAGGTAAGAGCGCGATACGTTCAACGGAATATCCGGAGAGTCGATCACCCCGTGTAGCATGGTGAGGAACTCAGGAACGATCTCTTTTACCTCATCTGTTACGTAGACTTGGTTAGAGTACAACTGAATTTTGTTCTTCTGAACCTCGAAAGCATTGTTGAGCTTAGGGAAATACAGGATCCCCGTCAGGTTAAACGGATAATCGATATTCAGGTGAATCCAAAACATCGGTGGTGCACTGAAAGGGTACATCACCTGATAGAATTCTTTATAATCTTCGTCGGTCAGATCACTAGGCGATTTCTTCCAAATCGGGTCGTGCTCATTAATGATATTAGGAACTTCAACCTCGGTGGTTTCTGCTTCGTCGCCTTCTCCTTCTGTTACAGACTCTTTACGCGTACCAAACTGGATAGGAATAGGTAAAAACTTACAGTATTTATTGAGAAGTTCTTCAATGCGGCTTTCCTCTAGGTAGTCTGTAGCATCGTCAGAAATATGGAGAACGATATCCGTACCGCGAGTTGCTTTTTCGTTGTCTGAAAGTTCATACGAAGGGTCGCCTTCACAAGCCCAGGTAACACCGTGTGAACCTTCCTTAAACGATTTAGTAACGGCTTCTACTTTGTCTGCAACCATGAATGCAGAGTAAAAACCAAGTCCGAAGTGGCCAATGATATTGGCTTCGTCCTTGTATTTTTCCAAGAAATCCTGTGCGCTGGAGAAAGCCACCTGGTTTAGGTATTTTTCTACTTCTTCCTCCGTCATACCGATACCACGGTCACGAATCGTTAGGGTCTTATTTTCCTTGTCTGCGATGATTTCAATGGTCAAGTCACCTAATTCACCGGTAGCTTCTCCCTTTAGGGCCAGGGTTTTTAGCTTGGTAGTGGCATCAACAGCATTAGAAATCAATTCCCTCAGGAAGATTTCCTGATCGGAATACAAAAACTGCTTAATGATCGGAAAGATGTTTTCCGTCTGTACTGCTATGTTACCTTTTTTCATAAATGTTTTATGGTTTACTCTGGATACCTTACAGAAACGCAAAGGCTATGCCATTCCTGTTTTGCTGTCAAAATGGCAAGTTTAATAGAGAGAAATGCAAAATCGGCAGTGATAAGGATACTTGAATTGGCTAGAAGGTTCTCGGAGCGAGGTTTGTCTAAGTGATGAAATGTACTTACATTGATATATCCTTAGCAGAATCGCCAAAGGGAACCACTTCCCAAAATTCTCGGGCAAACTTTAAAAAGCAACCACTAAAAGACACCTATAATGCTTGGTTCCACCCTGAACTTTATTGCAAATCGTCTGGACAGTATCGTTCGTCAGCGAATGAATCTTACGCCGGCAGAGAAGAAAGTTATACTGAGCCCTTTTGTTGACCTGAATGGTTCCGTAGCTATTCAAGAAGAGAATACGCTGGTTTTATTTCCTGTTAATATTCAAAAAGATGCAGTTGCTGCCAGTATACCTATCCCTCCTCGGGTAAATACTGGTGTAATTTCGAGGTCCCCCCCTTTGCATCTTAATGTATATCTTGTATTAGGTGTTTATTACAAAGCTGCGCAACTCCGTTATGGTTTGGATTTACTCACGACTGCCATTTCCATTTTGCAAGGGCAACCTTTATGGAATCATGAGAATACACCAGGTTTACCTCAAGCGGTGAATAAGTTAATCTTTGAAATGGAGTCATTGGATTTTCATCAACAAAGCCATATATGGGGGCATTTGGGTGGGAAATATCTGCCTAGTGTTGTATACAAGATGCGTATGATTATCATTGATGATGGTAAGGTTGATGGTGTTATTCCTGAAATTCAACATATTCAAACGACAACCTAAACAAGTAGTATGAAGATCAGTCCTGTTTTTCTTTTTCACTTAGCAGTAAGCCATAGTTATTTTGGTAATGACTCTGCCTTGGCAGTATTGGAAATGGGGCCTGTATTAGGGAATAATCTGCCTAGAATTGGCCAGCGAGTGGTAGCTGAAAAACTGGGGTTTTTCTCACAGCAAATGAGTCCCAAGGGGGTTGATCAGCCAATACTCGTGCCGATCTACAGTTCGGACCCTCTGTTTCTAAACTATACGGAACTAAATTTAGAATTTGATCGAGCAAAATATTCTAATATTCAAGTTCGCGAGACCTTTCCTCATCAGGTTGTTTGCTTGCAGAGTACGAAGACGCCTGATAAGCTATTAAAAGCCAATACGGGGACNNGTTTAAAAAAGAAAAAAGTAAGGAAGGGCAAGTAGAACCAAAGTACGAAGCACTTGTAGGGCTTGAATTGAAGAATGAGAAGCTAGGCGTTAGTGTAATTGTACCTCCTGAGCCCAACGCGCCTTGTAGGCTTGATTTGCCATCCGGCGTAAACGGCATCTTTCATTTAATCGTAACCTGGCTTGATGAGACAATTGAAACATATACTTTTTTTGCGTTGTCGCATTCGTTATCTGTTCCGCCATTAGCGATCCTGTGTTTGTATCCTGAGCAATTAGTTGATATACCAGAGAATGGAACCCCTTCCTTTTTGGAGCCTAGCTATACTGTTTTATTTCAGCCCCAGGCGGTGATATTTCGATACTTTCTAATTTCTCGTGATGTTAGCTTGGATGGGGCACAAGTTATCTTGAGCAGGGATGCCTCCCCTGATATAATTTTTGAACGAGAACCTGAGTTGTTTCCGCTATCGGATGGAAGTAACGCGGTGGTTTTTTCTTCTAAGAAATACGCCCCTATTCAATTGGAGCAACGGCCATCGTATGAGATCAGGTTGAGTTTACCCGATGCCCGTTTTTCTGGAATGGTACTTCCTTTTCCTGCAGCGAGTAATGTACAGCCTAGCTCTGATAAATCAGGCAAGATTTACGGAGATGTATATGTTTACATTTAACCAGGGAACAAGTGGAAAGAATAATCGCAAAATCGATACAGGCCCATTTGGCATGGCTAAAGGAATTGGTAGATCTCCGTATCAAAACTTACTTTGAGCAAGACTCAAATACCACCTTGGAGAGTATATTGCTGATGCCGGAACTGAATGAGAATAGTCCATTAGATACGATCGTCCAGCAGTTGGATTTAAGCTGGGAAGAGCGAGCAATATTGTTACTAGCGCTTTGCCCCTATGTGAAGCCGCAGCTGTTGGATATCTTATTTACAGAGAACACAAACTTAAAGCGTGGGTTTACAGAATTTGGAGGGATTAAAGGAAAAACTCACGGTGGTTTTTTACCTACAGCTGAGACGGCAGTGTTTATTCTAGCCGGTAATGATTTGCAAAAACGACTGAAAGTAATGCGACTATTTCGGCCTAATCAAGCCCTTTTTTCTTTGGGAATTCTAGAGTTGGGACCTTTAGAACGGAATGAGCCACCGCTTAGCGCACAATTGTTAATGGCGGAGTCATATCGGCGCTTGTTTTTGTGGTCAGAAGCTTACGAACCAAGCTTCGGGCCTAATTTCCCTGCTGCCCGTTTAGAGACTCATTTGGATTGGGATGACTTGGTTCTTCCTAAATATGTAAAAGAAGAAATATTTGAAATCAGCGACTGGCTCAAACATCGGCCTCTATTGCATGAAGAGTGGAGGTTGGGGAAATGGCTCAAGCCCGGCTATCGTTGCTTGTTTTATGGTCCTCCAGGGACAGGTAAAACACTTACAGCTTCTCTACTTGGTAAGACACTAAAGCGAAGTGTTTTTCGAGTAGATTTATCAATGGTTGTGTCTAAATATATTGNNGGATTCTTTTCTTCGATGAAGCCGATGCTCTATTTGGTAAGCGAACAGAAACACACTCTTCGCATGATCGCTATGCTAATCAAGAGGTATCTTATCTTCTTCAGCGGATCGAAACGTATGCAGGCTTAGTTATACTAGCTTCTAATTTTAAAGGGAATGTGGATACTGCTTTTCAACGTCGATTTCAGTCTATGATTTATTTCCCATTACCAGATGCTTCATTACGACTTAAAATCTGGAAAAAGATTTTTTCTGGAAAATTGCGCCTGGCTCCATCTGTTGATCTACTAGCTGTTGCTGAAAAATATGAACTCAGCGGGGGAGAAATTGTAAATGTGCTGCAAAGTGCGGCAATTAAGGTGGCGGAGCGCGGAGGTCAAGAGGTCATATTACCAGACTTGATTGCTGGTATACGGAAAGAGTTTCAAAAAAATGGGCGCGTAGTCTAGTTTTAGTAAGTTCGAAAAAAATAATATACACACTTTGTTACAAATCTGTCCTTACTCACCCTCAGACTTTCCTTGCGTAGCCTGCTATGCTGCAAAAAAAACTGATTTGTCTAAAGAATTTTTTACGCTCTTTTCGTAGGTCGTTTATTTCCTCATACCCTAACCGGTATAGTTTTTTTAGATAAAATTTGTTGAGGAATTCAATAGTCGCGTTGAATTTGACCACACTATTCTTGCTTTCACAAGTGCCATTCAACCTGGATGGGTTGTTCGAGCCAAGAAAGGTTGATCGTAGAGATTCCCCAGGGTAATTGGCTGAGCATGATGTCATAACTTTTGGGTGCAACACGTAGTACCCAACCTTTGTCTGTAAGCCCCAGGCTTCCTTCCCGTAGCAAAAAAGACTCTCGGAAAGTGGCAACAGATATTTCTCCAAGGATAGGCCAATGACTAATAACAGCCTCCAAAAGGCCTTCCGTCAGGGCTTTCATCTCGGGGCTAAGGACCAAAGAGCTAGTAATAGGTACCTCCAACGGTGAGGCACACAGTACTTTGTTGAGTATTAGTTCATATTCTTGATATTCTTGTGTGTTTTTGACGAGATATTCTAGCAATAAAATAGCCTTTTGTTGGGCATCTTCACTCTTAAAGGTGTCGTCGGTTATCAGGTTTGCCCTTTCGAATAAAGTAGATAGGTAGGGCCATAAAAGTACCAGACCTGCATTCTCAATTTGCCAGACCTCATTGAAAACGATAGGTAAATCTTCTATATCCCATAGTTTTTTGCGAGGAAGGTTTTCTTTCTTCTGGGAGGATAGTCTTTTTGTTGGTGCCTCTTGAGGGATTAACTTGGGTAAATTAGTAGATAATGGTTCAGATAATTCTTGGTGAAGGATAGTTCTTAGTAGTTCTAAAGAAGTCAAATCATGGAATAGTACAGCGAGCTCAGGTAATAATATCTTCAAGGAGTGTAAAACTTTGTTGATGTCATATTGATGACTTGCTGACCAAAGGTGTATTATTTGAAAAAGGAAGTTTCGCTGATTAGAGACACTACCTCTGTCCTGAATCATTGCTTTTATAATGAACCGGGTAAGTTCTGGTACTAAAACTGGCCGGGTGAAGGCATCTAAGTGTATGTTTACTGTTTGTAGAGTCACCATGATATCCATCAATTGTTCAGCTAAGGATGAGTTCAAGCGACTTGTAATCGCTAGTATATCTTTATCATCAATGTACTGGGCGATTGCTTCTTGTAGAGCGGACTCTTTGTTGATGAGTTTCCATAGTGAGATAGATGCTGTGCGGCTATGGATATTCATCCAGCCGAATAGCTGTGTGACGATTGTGTCAGGAGATTCTGTTTTTATTGCTTGGCGCAACCAGGTTATCCATTCTGGCGCAGCTAGATTCTGAGTATTGCTCGATGAGCTTTTCTGTATTTCGTGGGCTATCGAAATAAGTTTTCCAGCTAGGCTTGTAAGCCAGTAGTATTGGATGTCTTGTTGAGAACTTGTTGGATTCCACGCATTAATTTGCTTGGAGAAAATTTGATGGTCTAGCTGAGACAGAATTTTTTCTATTAGCTGTCGAGTACTAAAAACATTTGAAGGAAAGGCTTGCCAAGCTTGCCAAACAAGCGACCAGAAGGAAGCTTTAGGAGCTTTTTTTACGACGGACCAGTATTCGGTTTTTTGTAGGACATCTTCTAAAAGTACTATTTGTGAATAGTGAGTAGGAATAAGTTTTGCAAATAGTTTTTTTGCGAATTCAGGGCTGAAACTAGTGTTTAAGGTGCCTGTGAACGAGGGAAGAAGGCGCTGGTCTTGTATCCAGATCATGAGGCTCTGTGGGGAACGTTCGGCCCAAAGCCACCAACTTTTTTCAATGTCTAGGGGCGTAACTCCAACCGACAATTGTGGTGTTCGAAAAAAGTTAATGACCAAACGAATATGACCAGCTAATTTTTTTTGTTCTGCTTCGGAAAGCGCAGCTTTTACAATGGCTGGCAGCTGGTCTTGGGTAAACGCTGATGCCGGTGAAGAAGATTGATTGGTTGGTTGTACGGACGGGATATCATTGCTATCAAACAATCGTTTTTGGGAAGGCATTAATTCATCTATAGCTATCCAAAAACCTTTCTGGTGATTGTATTTCAACTCGTATTCAGGGGCTAGAGCTGTTAGTATCGAAACAGTTATGGGGCTAAGTTTGTCGTACGCTACAGTAGCGCGTGGGGCGTTCAGTATTTTTTTTAGCCATTTTTGTAACATAGCTCTATCCTCACCGATAAATCGGTGGATTGCCGTTTTCCAGATGGTAAGGCTATCGTGTTTGTTAGGGGCCGGAGCGACAACGAAAATTAGAAGGTGGGCTACAAGTTCTTGTTTGAGTTGGGCACTAGACCATTTTGGGATGAAATTTATTTTTCCTAATCGGTTGAAATCATTAAAAATTTGCCACTCAGTGGTGAGAGCTTCTGATTGGGTGTCCCGGAGAACTGTATGGAGTAATCTGGAAGGGATATGCTTTAGGTAAATACGTCCTTCATTCCCAGTTCTTGCTAGATGTTTGATAAGGTTAAGAAAAATAGCAGGTTTGATCTGCCAGAGCCGTTCAATGATGATCTGCCAATGCCTGTGTCCAATATCGCTGAGGTTTGGTAAAGAAGCCGATGGTGAAAAGAGTTGAACTAAAAATACCTGAACGGTATCACGCTCAGTGGTGGGTAATACTACTGTCAGGCTTTCTATCCATTTTTTCTCTGAGTTCCTCTTTTCTTTTGCTTGTTGTAGCTTTTCTTCGGCGGCTAGATCTTGAAGTAGCCTTACCATTTGAAAACTTGGAATAGAATTGGCTTCGGTTTTTTCAGATACAACAAGAAGCTGGTCTAGGAAGTCCCGATAACCTTGACCAAACTTGGTTGCCAATCCTTGTAAAACTTGTTTTAAAAAGCTGCGTTGATTAAAAACACTGCCGCGCTGCTCACTGATTTGTTTTAAGATTAGTTCCCATTGAACCACTCGGAATTCTGATTGACTTATCAGGAGTACGGGAGCTTCTTTGTGTTGGCGTTGTAGGTCGTCGGGGAATTCATCCATGAAGGGGAACGCGCTGGGTTCGAGTAGCCTTACGATTTGTTTTAATTCTTCATTGTTATAACTTATTACTACTCGTTTTCTTGAGAATTCCTGCATTGTGATCTTGGCAAGTAAAGCTACCAATTCGCTTCTCTTGTTTGCGATTAACTCCTGGAGTAATTGAGCCGGTGCCTGGCGTTCATCGGAGGTGACCCACCAAGGATAAGCTCCACGGACCATTAGTTCGCAAAAGATAGTTAACTGGTTAGAAGATACTGGTCTGAGAAGTAATAATTGCTGCTGTTCATTATTTTGGAATAACTTGGCTAAGCGATCTCTAAGTTCGGCAGCAAGGGCCCTTGGTAGATCTTGTTCAAGACTTTCAATACTTAATTTACCTAAGTCTAGTTCTAGTCGATCTAAAACATAAAATTCATCAGGAGACACGAAATCTGAAATTAGGTCACCTATTAGCCTTGTTAGCTGATTTTGTGACAAGCGACTTACTCTATCCTGGATAGGGGCAGGAGCTTCATCTCCTGGCATGGACAAATCAAATTCCAGTCGGAAAATATGATGGTTTTGATGAGTCATTTACTTAGGTTTCTTCCTTGGCGTTATGAGACATAACAAAGTCTAGAAGTGTTCTTTTGTGAAAACCCTGGCTTGGTTGATTACTAGTGAAAGCATTCCACCAGTTACCATATAGCATTTGGAAACGTTGAAATGGTATCTTGTCCAACCAAAGTACGTTAAGCCATAAATGAGCAGGGGATTCATGATGTAATGTCTTAAGGAGTGTATCACGGAAACTTTTATCCTGAAATCGTAGTGGCCATTTAGGAAGAACAACGGTCAAAATAAAAGAGTACGGATCGGTTATAACATGTTGGAGATTAGGGGCCTTTAATTCTAAAGGTGATTTTTGTAGCCAAGGCTGTAAAAAAGGTTGCCAGCATTTTCCTAATGGATAGGTTTTGCCAATATTTTTTTGCCAAACAACTTCCCATTCCTGTGCTTTCTTTTGTGCCATATCCTTTGTCGTGAAAAGCATTTTAGCCGCAAATCGAAAGGATATTTTACGTGTTTGGTAAAGTAAAAGCACACTGTATTTTCCATCTTGCTGATGACATACCTCAAAGATGACCAAAGAAGGACTGAGTTCCCACGAATTAATTTGCTTTTCTAGCTGAATGAGTGTTTTATAAGCATTGATCGTTTCAAAAACAATCGTCTCTTTATAGGCCACAAAAGATAGCTGTAGTTTAAACTCTCCGCTTGGTATTTGAGCAGTACGCAAAGTAATTGGTGCAAGGCGAAATAACCATTGGTTAATATGTTGAATAAGGTTCGTTGGGTCTGTTTTTTCTTTTGTGGGATAAAAGGCTACTTGATGAGATATTGCGTTCAGTATTTGCCTAAGATCTGTATCATGAACGCGCGATAAATCTTCTTCATTTTCATCCTTACTCGCCAAGATCGGGGTGTTTTGTAGAACTAGTTCTAAAGTCGGGGTGTCTTCCGTTTTCGCCAATCTGAATACCAGCTGTGGTGTAATTCCTTGAGGCTGTTTAGGACTGGCTGCCTGGGGTGTCTTTTGGGGTGCATCTTCTTCTTTCTGTACACCAGTGTTTTGGGTTAGTTTGGTAGACGCTGTAGGTTTTACATGTTGCGTATCTTCTATTTGATAGTATACGTNNATACGTAACCATTCTGAACCATTTCGGAAAGGCCACGAAAAGCATTTTGGGAGTGCCATTGTTTTGTTTGTAACCACGGGACTCCTGCTTCATCCAGCATTTTTAGCCCAAAATCGAGTTCTTGTTCCCCGGGGCGAAGTAAAAAATTTTCAAGTAGGTATACTCTCTCACTTGTTTTACTGTATCGTTGGAATAATCTTAGCAGTTTGTTTATTGCTTGCTCGGCTTGTTCTGCTGTCTTGTAGATAGGTTCTACTCTATAGACGGGGTTATCAATAACTGTTGTTTGAGGCGCATCTTGAGCAATACGAATCCGATAAGAAATTTCTTCCTTTTTGGAATAAAGAGGTTTGGTTTCTACCTGGTAATTTGCTGGGTTTACTGCCAGCTGTAGCAAATGTTGTATATCGATTTTGCCACCTCCTTCTTTTAGAATGACAAATTCACTGGATTCATTTTTTTCTGTTGAAGTTTCATCAAAATAACCGGCGACAAAACGATCATTGAATCGAAAATNNCCCCAGGTTTTCCGGGGTCATCCCAAAAAGGGTTTCTACCCAATACCGCAATCCGGAAAATTGATGGGAAAAATCTGCTGATACGCGATCTAAATTAAGAGCTTTTGAACGATTGGCACTAAGGAAAGGATAATTTTCGAGGAGCCTTAACTGAGTATTCATCTGCATCTCCTGAAGTGAAACCTCTGGAGATGCAGTTGCCGACTCAGCTGCTAGTTGACTAGTGTATACTTCTAGTTTTCTGCCAAATCGGGCCAGTAAATGGCTGAGGAATAAATTGCGGCGTTGTAAAAAGGTATTCTTATCCTCTCGAAGTTTTTGTAGTGTATTGTGATATTTGTTTAGCACAATTTGGGAGGTGCTTTTCTGTGTGTGATCAGTACTTGGTTGTTCTGTTGTATCTCCTGTTAATAGTTCACTTAGGTGGTTTACGGTCTCCTCTAGACCTTGAAAAAAGTAAGTGTTGCTTACCTTTTCTGACCAGGAAAACAACTGGCCCAAATTGGCAAGCTGAGCAAGGTAGTTGGCTAAAACCTGATCAAAGAATAATAAGTATGCTTTAAATTGTTTGATCTTACCCAGCCGGCTTGTACTTGCTTCCGGTGGTGCACCATGGGGTTGCATTCCGTAAATTCTAGGGAATTCTTCTTGAATACTGATGTATGAACTTAAGTCGCGATATTGGCCTTCAGGGATGCTAATGTCTCGTTTTTGTTTAGCAAACTTAGGCATACGCTTATCACTACGCATGTTGGCAAGCTCACGTTCAACACCTTTGATTGTCCAGTTTTGTAGTAAGTTGTTTTTATAAACGGTAATGATTTGTCGGTCTACAGGAGCTAAAGTGGGCTTGCGATTGGTCGGAATCTTTCGCTGGTGATACCAGTTTTTCGGTTCTTGCAAATCTCCGAAACTGTTGAGATCATCTAGTGGGCTTCTGAATGTTAATGTTTGAATGCCATTTATTCCCTTAGTTTTTTCAATAAAAGGAAGTAGATCAACAGCTTTAAGCTCATCCATTCTAGGTGAAAGAGCTTGTGTGGGTAAAAAGCCATGCAATAGCGGTGGGCCTTCGAAAACTTGGTTGACATCATCATTTACCACTTCCATCATCTCCTGAAAAGAGAGGAAATAAACACTGCTGGATAAGTATTCTTCCAATGTAAGAAGTAAAGCAGCAACGGCTTTTTCTGCAAGGGTATCATCAGGAATGACGACTTCCATCTTAAAGCTTATTGGTAAGGGAGCCCTAATATTTACCGTCCTTAGTTGCTGGCTCAAATTGCGATGCTGCTGAAAGCTGGTTCGAACTCGTTTTAGCAAATCTTTTCCTTCCAAAGAGTCAGCTGTGAAATTGCTGTCAATAATAATGTCTAATAATCCTTTGGTGGGCTCAAAACTGTTTTGTGCGGGAAAGATCCATGCATTGTTTACATCTGGAATATCAACAAGAAGTTTACGAAAATCAAGAAGTGTCAAAGGATTGACAGTAAGGATATTCCTCGCCGTATAAAACTGGGTTTGTTCTAATTCCTGAGGTGATAACTGCTGCTGAGCAAGAATGTCAGTGATGGGGAAATTAGAGCGGTAGCCCAAATCGGTTAAGGCATAAATGAGGGTTTCAAGAATTGTAATTCCAGGATCATGCTCATTGTAGTCTGTCCAGTATTTACTGCCAGTTTTGATAATAGCCTCCAGGCCCAATCGACGAAGCGTATGGGTGTCAAGCGACGGTTGTTTTTGTCCATCGATCCCGGTGATGCTAATCTGTTCAGACATAGGTGTTGTCATTCATCATGCCCTCAATTTACTAATCTTTTGACTCATTGTTGTACCAGTTACTATGGATAAAAAGGGCGTTGTCTGGTTTTTTCTCTACAGGTTGCATGCTTGTAGGCGTTGTCGTTTTTGTTGTTTGGGTGAGGTTGTCTTTCTTAGGTGGAATGGTGTGAGGCTGTGCAGCCGGTGTTTTTTCTGCTGAAGGTTTTGGTATTGGAGGAGTTTTGTCTTGTTCCTTTTTTATGTCGCTCTGTGAAGAGTGACTTGCCGAAGTAATCCTATGTTGGCCTACAGAAGTCAATATACTTCGAGGGGAAGAGTGGGGGATTAGTTCAAAAGTGGCAGGTATTGTTACGGGAGGTTCGGTAGGGCTTCCATAGTGTAAGTTAATAGCAAAGTGGACGATCTCAATGATATCTACTTCTTGATTGACGCAAGATAGGAGGGAGTAATAGGAGCAAGAGTGTGTGAATGGATTGATACTCCATGGCTCTATCGCCCAGGCAGCAATAGTGTTTACCAGTTTTTTATTGATGGAGTTGAGGATTTGACCCTCATCGCTACCAGGGCGTAATTGTACCTCCACTTCAACCTTCAAATAATCATAAGAGGGGTTTTTTACATTAATTGTAGCAAATGGATCAGTAATGCCTTCTAGGAAGCGGCTGATACCTAATCTCAGGCCTGGGGATGTTTTTGGCGTAAGCCGATCATTTGTTTTCGGAAGTTTTGTTGGTAGAATGAGAATGTTAAGATGCCCAGGAGCAATAGTCGACTGGTTAGATGTATGATTGAGACAACGAACAAAGCCGATGTCTGGAAACTCCTGCAAGACTAAGCGTTCATAGTCCCATGCGGTAATTGCCCGACCTTTGTGTCGGAGATGCTCACTCACCCGTACATACATTTGTGTAGTGTTCTCTGCTACAGAACCTCCACGGGAAGACACTGGCTGAATCACTTTAGTGATTGCAGGATGCGTCTGTTGCATTTTCTTAATTTGCTTGGGCTGTAAAGTGCTTGGTGTCAACGGTTTTTCTACCTGAGGCTGGATGGCAGTACTGCGTTTGGCTAGTGTAGCATGAGGATATACTTGGATGGTTTCACATACTGCCGCGGCGTATTGGTCTACTGACGCACGTAACCAATAGATTGCTGGTTCTTTAGTTGTAGAAGGTTTGAATGGAGGAGGACCAATTACGGGAGGCAAAGATAATTCCACTATGCCAGATTCCGTAAAGCTATTGGTGCCGTCTTGTACTGCCAGTGCCGGAAACGTTGTCCATTTTTCATCTGTATAATAGGCCCACTGTACTGTTGGGAGTATTAGGTCACGATCGCCAGTGGATTCGTTTAATTCAAAAAGGAGTGTAAGCTTTTCTGGTGCATTTACCTTTTCTAACCCCATGTATAAATAGCCCGTTTCGGGGTACTGTGGAAGTAGGCGAGCTGAAGGGGTACTGGTCAATGCCTTTTGGGTGTCAAAAGGGCAAAGGTGAAATAATTCAAGCGGCTGTATTGTCGTCGTGCCTATGGTGAAGTTTATGTGGGCCTCATAATCAACCGTAATTCCTTTTATTTTTGGAGTATAGGCTGGTCGAGGAGGTAAGAGCAAGTTCTCTGTATCTAGGTTTTTGAGTGGTTGGGATTTATTTTTAGCCCCCTTTTTCTTTTGTTGCTCGGCCTGCTTATGTTTTTTTACAATAGCTCTGACGGCTTTCAATTTTTTAATGACGTGGTTTTTTTCACCTTCTTTCAAAAGCCAACCCGCCAAAGGCGATATCGATGAAGCCAAGTGGTTGACTTCGGTTACAATTATTTTTTTGATGGAATTACCTTGGCCAGTTGGTGTTTTAATCTTATTACTATTAGTGCTGTCCTTCTCCTTTTTTTTATCGGGATCGGGGAGAAGTCTGGGAGAGTTAGGAGATAGCATATGAGCAATAGTGCTCATGTTTTCGTTGGCTATTTCAGCTACAACTCTGGCGTATTCTTCGTGTCCAAAAGCATAGGGCGGGTTGGTGAGTTCCAGCCTCAAGAATCCACTTTTACTGTGTTCACTATATTTTAGGGGGGAGGGCGGCGTTTTCAGAGGTTCCTGGCGACTTGGCCATTTAAGGTGCTCTACTGCAAGTTGAAAGGTGCTTGTAGACTTCAGTTTACCCTCATCTAAATGGGGGCATATCATTGTAACGGGATTGTTTTTTTTAGCCCCTGGCTCTTTTTTTGGGGGACTAGATGAGGTTTTACGCTTTGGGAGTTGAGGTGCTGCGCCTACTTTTTTTGTGGCCCTGTTGCTAAGCCACTTCAGTAAATCTAATCTGAGGCCTGGCACTAAGCCCTGTGCGGACAATAGCTCTTCTCCCTTGGTCCTCAATGCGTTTACGGCTTGTTGCAAGTGACCTAAAGCTTTATGCGCATCTTTATGAAAGCTACTTTCAGTGGAGGAAGAATGATTTGTAGAAGTAGACGAGGAGTGCTTCTTCGGTGATGGAATAGGTGCTGAGGCTATTTTTAGCTTTTTCCAGCTAAATAAATAAGTTTCTTGGGTATGAATACTCAAGCTTTTTTGCTCATGGGGAGGTTTAGTGGTAGGAGGGGAGGCTTTACTATTGCTATGTGATGGGGTTTCTTCTGTACGCTTTTGGGGTAGTTCTGTGGTATGGTGCTTGCCTTGTAAATGATCGAGCAAATGGCTTACTCTTCCCTCAATATTGTCGAGCAAATGGAAGAAAGAATGATCTTTCTTTACGGAGGAGGTTGGCTTTGGAGTTATTTCTGTTTCTGCTGTTTTTGTCGTTGAACCAGTAAGCGGGTGTGTTGTTTCAGTTGATGGAAGTGTTTGCGCATCAACTGGTTTTAATGCTCTTATAGGCTCAATAATGAACGGTAAAGGTTGCCAGGATTGATCAAGTAAAAGAGCTGCATTCCACTTGAAGGCAGAATTAAAGAAGGGGTATTTAGGAAAGGTTTTATTGTAGCTTTCGTAATATTGACAAAAACCATATTTCATTTGAGGCAAATCATACCATTCTATCTCTAGAGATAAAGAAGAAAGTGGTTTGCCAAAAACCTCTGTATTCCCCAAGTAGAAGTGATTGCCTTGTAGGGGTTTTACACCAAAGGGAGTAATTGGAGCATTAGGTTTGAGTAAGGAAAAGTCGTTTTGAAAAGCAAAGGTTTGTATCCCTTTGACGCTAATTTGCAATGAACCCTGCTTCAAAGACCAACCCTTGAGCAGTGCATAAGGGTTTATAATTTTTTTTTTCGTTTTCACCGCACTCTCCTTAGCTGGAAGTGCCACTTTTTGTTTTAAGGCAAACCGTAAAATGGGTTGATCAGTTTGATAATTTCCTTTGTGAATCTTTGGTAAGTAAGCTACAACGGATGGTTTTGTTGGTGCAATCAAAAGTGTAAAGAGCAAGCCTGTCTTAGGTACAGAAGCTACAGAGGGAGTTTTGGTATCTATAGGAGGCTTGCTTTTTGTAGACTGCTGGATCGATTTGTCAGATAGTTCAATTTTTACAGACGTAACCTTTTTCCATGATTTGGGGGCTGTGTAAGTAATCTCAAATACAGATTGTAAAAAAAGCGGTAGTGCTTCTTCGGACTTATTAAGGCCGAGTTTCTGTAACTGATTTGCTAAAGTATCAAAGGTATTTGCAGGCAATTCCCAAAATAGTTGCAAGGTCCGTTGTCCTTCTGCTAAGAGCAGCAAAGAACTGGAAATGGCCCAACCAAGCTCGGCTAGGCGTTCTTCTTGAACCTTGACAGGAAGTGCTGTCAAAGAGCTACCTAATGTTGGCCAAGAAGGGTGTTCGGCAGTTAGTTTGGCCCCTTGGCCATCAAGTGAATTGGCAATAGGTGCTGCATATACATACTCGTGGGCAGCTTGCATGATAGGTAGCCCTACTTGTCCATTGTACACTGTTTTGAATGCAACGGGTAGTGCCCCTGTTACTGTTAAAGGCTTAGTTGTGTGGTAAATGATAGGAGCGTCACTTGCATCTATATTAGCGACGAGGGGGGTACCCACAGGATGATGAGATTTTCCATAGTTGACTTTTCCAACAAAATGAACAGGAACACTATCTGGTTTTCCTGCCTTTACTTGTTGAAGAAGTACCTGTCGGTAGTAAAAATCAAGGTGCTTAATAGAAAATCCATTTAACTGTTTTTTTAGTGGTGCCATCATCTCTAATAACGAGAATAATAACGCTACTTGTGGTGCATGATCTGATTGAGCAAATGATTCGTCTATATATAATTCTACCTGCTTCTTGAGGGCTGCTAAGGTTCGGTATAAGCTTTCATAGAGTCGAAGTAAATATTTCCAAATTCCTTGGTAGCTCGATAATTCCTGAGCCATTTTAGAGTCTGTACCTGATTTAGGGTCATATTTCTGGTACAATATACCCGCCAGAGCATCTTGGATTTTGCTTGTTTTTACAGCCAGGTTTTCATGGCTGATGTTGTTGGGGTTTTGCCTGTAAAGGTAAATCATTGCCTGGATGCAATCGCGTAGATACCGGTAATTGGGCCAGATGTTGGATTGCAAGGTTTCGTCAATAGACTTTTGAACGGCGGTTTTGTGGTCGGTGGAATGATTGAATGCTTGTACGTGACTACTCCAGGTTGTTAAATATTGGCTGATTCCTAGTATTAATTGCAAAACCTGAACTTGAATGTACTCTTTTTCACTATCCAATGGGGTGAGTTCATAATCTGTGATCAGTTTGTGGAGTTGTTTTGGATATACAGTTAGGTCCTTTTCTCTAATTGTTGCCAGAAGGAAGGTAACATCACCAGCAAAAAAACGCTGCCAGTCGCCGTTGGGGAGGTTGTTTTCATTCCAAAAAGCGACGGAACGAGCAAAATCAAAAATGAAATTAAAAAAATCAGCATCAGATTTACCATCAATAGCGAGGTTGTCTAAAGCAAAGTTGCTGATCGTACGATCAGTTTGACTAGTGCCCCCAGAATACAGATGCTGATCTTTCATGTTTCCTTCTTGTTAAAAATTAGGAATTAAAGTTCCTTCTTGTACAAAGAAAGGGAAGACCATGTTCCGGCGATTGTTGGTATGATCAATCGTGAAATCTAGGCTTATTCGAACAATTCCGTCTGTAATGTCATTGTCATCGATAGTTATTTCGTGTAAAATGATCCTGGCTTCATAGAATGTTACGGCATTTTTAATGGCGTTTTCCATGATAGCTTTTTCGGTGATAGGTAAGCGTTCAAATAGCAAAGAGGACAGGTCAGTGCCGTAGTCTAACTCTAAAACCCTTTCGCCAATTTGGGTGCCGAAAAGAACCTGCAAGCTTTGGTAAATATCTTCTTCACCAGTCACCATCCGGGCGCTGTTTGCCATTGGGTCGAAAACCGGAGGAAAGGCCCACCCTATGCCTATTATTTTATCTATACCGTTATTCACCGATCATTACATTTGGAACGCCCATAACAATTGTTCCACCATGTGCTGTTTCGCTACCCATAAATGCAGCAGGAAGACCTTCGATGAGTACGGTAGCGGAGCCCATTACGATAATGTCTGGCGGACCGACACAAACACATTGGTCAGTCACTCGGGCAGCGGGAAGGCCATCAATTAAGACTGTAGGTGCACCAGGCCCAACGACAGGGCCACCGACGTGCGGAATAATGCCGTCGACCATGGGGCAAACATGCATAGATAGTAAGGTAGCTGCTGGTGGCATTGTTGTTTGTTTTTTTTGAATTAATTAATCATTATCATAGCCCCTGTAAGGCTGAGTTCTCCTCCTGCGGTAATCGAGGCCTCGGCCTCGCCGGATGCGCTGAGTGCCGTTTCGGCGGATATGCTAACCTCCAGGCCAGAAATATTCAGTGTGGCTTCGGCTGATATACTAGCTTCGGCTTCTGAAGATACCGTTACACCTGCTGTTCCGGTTATGGATACCTGACCATCTGCTTTTATTTCTATGTCAGCCGGACTCTGCATTGAAATTCCTGAAGAAGAAAGTAGAATTTTATTTTGATTTTGATCAACAATGTTGATGCCTTCGTCTTTATCTGTAAGCGTTATTATATTCCCTCCAGGAGTACTGATTGTTATGACTTTGTTTTGGTCGTCAAACTCTACTTTCAGTTGATTCTTTGTAACAATTGCCTTAATAGGATTCTCTTCTGTGGGTTCGTAAGGAGGTGCATGTTCGCTACTATAGAGG
>NZ_JBOEFX010000090.1:0-33147 GCF_050633125.1 Lewinella sp. | reverse complement strand
TTAAAGGACAAAAAAAGTAAAAAATAATGCCAACAACAGGAATACAAGTACACGATAAAAGGTACATCACTATAGATACTGTGCAGTTCGATCATATTACTGATTGGAGTTTTAGTATCAATGGTGAGAATATAGATGTCTCTAGCTACGATAGCTCAGGATGGAAGGAGTTAATAGCAGGGATGAAGAGCTGGAACTTTTCATGTACGGCGCACTATGCTGGAGATGCAACAGAGGGGGGAGATGAAGCCGCTGCTGATATTATAGCGGGGACTACCATCGCCTTTCTATCTACCACAGGAGTGAGTGGAGATGTTACGTTTGGAGGTAACGCGCTTTTGAACACGTTCGACATGAGCGGATCAATGGGCGCGGCTAACTCGGTATCTATCCAAGGAGACGGAACAGGAGCGCTAGCAATCGGAGCTGTAGCATAATCTTATTAATCCCACCATTATGAACACAGAAACGATAGATGTAGGTAATCGAAAATATGAGTTTTTTGTGTCTGCTGCTGTAGCAAAGCGGCAGACGCAATACCTCTTAGACCTTCAGGGAGACTCGGAGGATATTAATGTAGATCAGATGATAGATGTGTCGTTGGATCTACTACACGAGGGGCTAGTGAGTGCTCGTAAATCACAGCCGCTAGCCAAGCGCATGATAAGCGACCTTTTCAAGCCTATACCGTCAAGAGAAAGACTGCCGTATTTAGTTGATTTCAAAAAGGCTCAATCCCTAATGATGGGTGAGCAAAAAGAAACGGAAGAGAAAGCCCCAAAGTAACCGCCAAAGAGCTATCAGGTTGGTGGGATGATTTAGAAGCGATAGCCTTTGGCGTTTTGGGGTGGTCTTTAGACCAATGGAATACTTATCCAATAGAAGTGCTGATGAAGGCGTATGCCGGATACAGAAAGGATAAGGAGGAGCAATGGGAGATGATACGGGTGCAGAGCTATTACGCAGTAGTAGCAATGCAGGGAAGCAAGAAGCTAACGAAGGGGTTTAAGAGCATAACCCTACCTATAGACAGGCCGAGCGCTGAAGAGATAGCAGCCCGAAGTAAAGGCACTAAGAAAGTGCTGAGCCGTGAGGAGTTAGTGGAGCACTACCGAAAGGCTGGTATTCCAATGACGGACACACAGATAGACTTGATAATAGAGCGGAGGAGTGGCAAGAAATGAGTACGTGGTAGGGGTGGATGAAGCTATAAGAGTGTTAGAAAATCTTCCTAATGCTATTAGAACCACTACCGTCAAAAACTCAGCTAAGAAGGCGCTGAAACCAATAGCTAAGGAAGCTAAAACCACCTTTCTAAAGAACGCTAGAAACACTAATAAAAAAGGAATTTCAAAGGTTCGGTATATCGCTAGAGGTATTAAGACTTTAGCGATTAATAGTAGGAAAGCGCCAGGCGCTAGAGTGGCCGTGAAAGGTCCAAGTATAAATATGGGGCGCAAGGAATGGAATCTAGCAGGAGCGGCGAAGCTGTTTAGTGCGGGTTCTTACCTGACAAGGAATAGGAGAGGTAAAGGATACTTTAAGGGGTTTGGCAACTTCATAGCAGACGCAGCGGATAGAAGGCGACACATAACCTTGCTAAAGTTTAGAAACGGGCTAGAAGGTGAGATGAAGAAAGCAGTAGCGAAAACGATGAGGCGGTATGGGAAGAGATAGCACGGCGGTAGTATTTAGGCTTCAGGCCGAAAAGGATAGATTGAAGCGTGACCTTGATAAAGCCAAAGGGCATCTATCAAGATACAAACAGCAATCATCCAATATACTTAGCGGGATTGGTAAGCAAATGGTCGGCGCTTTCGCTATTGGCACGGTGGCTTCTTTCGGGCTAGAGATAAGTAAACTAGCTGGAGAGGCTAAAGGCGTGAAAGCGGCCTTTGATCGCCTGAAGGATAGCGCCAAGGTATTAGAGGAAATGCGGGAGGCTACAGGCGGCACGGTTAGCGAGCTAGAGCTAATGAAGCGAACCACGCAAGCGGCTAATTTCGGTATCTCCTTGCAAGCCCTACCAAAGCTCATGGAGTTTGCCACACTAAGAGCTCAGCAGACAGGCCAAAGCGTTGATTACTTAGTAGATTCTATTGTAACGGGTATTGGTAGAAAGTCCCCTCTCATTCTTGACAATCTTGGTATCTCGGCAGTAGCCCTAAAAGAGAAACTAGGCGGGGTGAGTATAGCGGCGGCTGATGTTGGGTTAGTCGCTGACGCGGTTGGGAAGATTGCTGAAGAGAATCTCCAAGATATGGCGGATTTCTCAGAGAATGCATCTACTAAAGTGCAAAGATTAGATGCTACATGGGAAAACTTCAAAGTAACTCTTGGAACGGTAACAAATGAGAGTGGAGTATTAAATAGATCCTTAGACCACACCACTACACTACTTGGTCTTTTTAATGGCGATTCCTCATTTAAAGATTTGGTTCGAACATCGGGAGGAGTACTAAAGAATCTTAGCGGAGCTAGTAAAACTCTTGGTTTTTTAGGGGCGTTTTTAGGCGCTGTTACTAAAGAGACTAGTGACGTAAATGCACAGATGGGGCCTTTCGCTCAGAACCTAATGAAGCTACCCCCGCTCACTAGGAAATCAGCGGAGACCCTACGCTATCTCAATGACCAACTAAAGAACCTCAACGATCAAAAGCTAGATGCTGCTGATAGTGAAATAGCCGACTATGATAGACGGATAGACTCGCTAAAGAAGAAGATAGACGAGTTTGGACAAACTAAAAAGAGCTTCCTAGCGCCTATTGATAATGTGGCTGCTAAAGGTCAATCAAACTTACTAGGTGGGTTTGTGATGCCAGCACCGCAGATAGACACGGAAGGTTGGAATGAATACAGGCGTGCTTTCAAGGGGCAAATGAGTCAGCTTGAAATGGATATGCAAAACCAAGTGGCTGTATTGAATAGTATAGTAGACGGAGCAGTAGCGAACGCTATTAGCAGCACCGTGGAGATGATAGCAAGCGGGAATTTAAAAAATGTCTTTTCGGGGTTAATGGGCATTATAGGCGAAGGACTTGTGGATATGGGTAAGGCACTGGTTTCTATGGGTGTAATGCTAAAGGCATTTGCCAGTGCACCTCCAGGCGCTAAGATAGCGGCGGGTATTGCGGCCATCGCTTTAGGCTCATTATTCAAGGGCGCGGCTGGCCGGATGGCCTCAAATGTAGGAAGCGCTGGAGGAGGTGGAGCTAATGGATACTCAAGCGGTCTTTCTAGTCAAAGTTTCTCGATACCAAGCACGATCACGCTAGTAGCTAAAGGCAAAGATTTGGTAGGGGTGATGCGAACAAATAACAGAAACCAAGCTCTATAGAATGGCGCTACTTTATAAAATAGGGAGTGTAACAGTAACAGGATCTTTCAATAGTTGGGTGGCGGGTGATGTTATCGAGGTGTTCTTTGATTATGACCAAAGAAACGGCACTTTCCCCGCTATGTATGAGGTGCAAAAGAATGGGAGCACCATCACCTCACCGCAGGATAGTATGTGGCCTCCTGCAATCTTTGAGGGCTTTGCTTTATTCTATAGATATATTACAAATGAGAATGTAGAATTTGTGAGCGATGATGCGGCGCTAGTCTACTATTTCGAGCATCAAAATGAGTTCCCATATTTCGAGAAGAAAAGCCGCGAGAATGTATCGGGTGGAGTCAACGACCTAGAGGGATTCGCGACAACTACCACACAAGCAACAGACGCTAATAGCGGTGATGGAGTAGTGACCGTTTACGCTAAAGGAACGAATAACCCTTTCACAGCACAGCTGAACGGAGTGACTAAAGCTGTGAGTACGGCGGTTAGTGGTTATCAGTACGGCTATTGGGATTACACTACTACTTTCACGGGCTTGTATCCTGGTGATTACCCTATAACATTCACCGACACGCTAGGCTATACACGAGAAACGGACGTAACCGTACAGACCTTGACGGACTCAGGGCAAGAAGGCTATGGTGAGCTGTACGATTTCATTTTTCAAGACAATAACGGGCAGCAATACAAGGTAGAAATACTAGAGCGCGGCAGAGCTTCAGGTTCACCTACTACACTCACAAAGATGGGTGCAAATCCGTTCACGCTCAGTACGTCAGCTATTAGCACAGAGCTGCATGAAATTATCCTACTAAAGACCACAGCGACCTTAGAGCTGGTATCTGAGACATTCAGGCAATTTAAGTTTTTCGCTACAGCCGATGACGAGAAATATAAGGTGAAATTCTACCGCGAGGACTCAGGGTATCAACTGAAGTGGGAGGGTTTTATTAGTCCGCAGGACTATGAGGAAGATTTCTTCCAACCTCCAGTAATTACTAAGCTGGTTGCTCATGATAGGCTAGGCCGATTGAGTGAATACCGTTTTGAGCGAGAGGTGGAGCAAGAGGATCTACTAAGTCAAAAGAAAGCAGAGCCTGTTACGGGTGTATTGAGCCAGTTAACGATCATTGATTTTTGCCTAAAGAAACTCAACCAAAACCAAGGGTATAGAATAGCGTGCCATCTATTCGAGGATGACCAAGCCACTAGTAATACCACACCGCTAGATCAAACCTTCGTAGACACCTCTTGCTACTACAAAGGAGATGAGGGCATGAACTGTGAAGAGGTGGTGAAGAACATCTTAGAGCCATACGGCGCGGTGTTACTGAATTGGGAGGGTTACTGGTATATCGTCCGAAAGGAAGAGATGGAAGCGGCCACCGTCAACTACATTCAATATGATAGCTCACTCACACAGGACGGAACGGGCAGCTATACACCGCGAGTTAGTTTTAAGAGTGCTGGCAGTTCTGACATGTATAGGTGGAAGGGTAGCCAATCACTCACTTATGAGCCTATCTATAGAAACATAAATCTAAAGCTAGCTTATAACCTCAAAGGCAAAGGATTGTTAACGGATGGCTTTGATGGTTGGAGTAGAGGCGCGGTTTCAGGATTTGCTACAAGCGGACTAGGGCCGGATGGCTGGACGCTCGGAAGTGCCAATAGTGATAGTGATACCAAGATAGTGAAGACGGGACTTTTAGAGGGAACGGAGAGTGATAGTTTTAAACTTAAATACACGGCAAAATGCTGGGTATTCAAACCGTTAAAAGACGACCCTGAACAACAACTAAAAGGGCCATACTTTCCTCTTAAATGGTCGCTGAAGGTAGGGACTAAATATGTAGATACTTCAGGTGTTTGGCGCACCACAGCGGTAGAGAATCAGTTCCTTATGGATCAGTTAGGGAACGCTGAAACTATAGAGTATGAGTTTCCGCTATACGGTGCTTCTAATTCTGAATACAGCTATGAGCTGACTTTGTACGCTGGGAGTATCTACGAATCTGACCTTCAAAACGCTAGCGCTTCGGGACTGATAACAGATATTGAAGCACTTACTACCACCTCTTTAAATCTAGGTGCTCGATTGATTGGACGAGTGGGGACGGTAGATAACGGTGATAAAGATTTTCACTACTATGAGCTGCGGTACGACACAGACACGGGATCTTCTGATATTAAGAACATTAAACCCACAGACCACCACGCTAGCACTAACAGCAAGCGGTGGGAGCGAGTGGGGCAATGGTCTTATGATTACGGGGCTTACTCTACGGATAGCCTTTACGGGGCTTATACTAAGACGCTAATAACAGCGCCGGAGTTTAGCATATTACCAAACGGACAAGAGCCACCTAAAGAGGAGGTGTTCACCTACGTGGCAAACAAAAACAATAAGGTGGATTTAGATATAGACCTATTCCACTTCGATCTATCAGGGGTGATACATTCAGATCAATTCATCTATAACAACTTCTTGCGGTTAGCGGATGGATCAGAAACCAACGCATGGGAATACAACAGCGGAGGCGAAGCGAAAATACAGGAGCATTTAGGTAAATACCTAGCGAAAAAGTACGGAGTAGCACGGCAAAGAATATCGGGCAATTTCTATTCAGATGCAGAGATAACACCACTTAGTGTATTGTATGATACGGGTGACGATAATAGAGTGATGATGCTATCCTCTATTGATATGAATTACAAAGAAATGGATTTTCAAGGGGAGTGTGTGGAGATTTCGAGTGACGACACGCCTGAGTATTTTGATTTTGACCAGGACGATTTTAAACCAGCAGATTTTAAATAAATGGGATTAGGAGTAGTACAATCATTAGCGGCATTTCAGGCAGCAGTAAATGCAGCTATAACAGACGGTGGAGAGAATACCGCTGCGGAAATAAGGACATTGCTTTTAAATGTTTCTGAGTCTATAGCTACTATCGCGGGAGATACGGGAGACTTAACAGCGGAAACAACACTAGATGCTGCGTCTGATTACTTCAGGGTGTTCGATGCTAGCGCTGGAGTTGATAGGAAGGTGTTAATGCAGTATTATATCAACTCTTTAACATCAACAACAAGCCATACAGCTAGCGATGGTTATCTAGCTGTGATTTCCGGAGGAGTTACTAAGAAGATTCTATTAGAAGATTTACAATTCGATGGACTAGGAGCAGTCACAGGTCCCGATAAGAATTTAGACTATGTAATAGTTATTAACGCTGACTCACAGAAGATAAGACAAATAGCAATAGATGATTTCGCGGAAGAATACGGTTTAGTGCAAAACGGTGGCAACACGGGAAGTGATACCAAGATATACACGAAGGTGATAGATATAGGTGACTGGAATATGGATAGTAGCGCAAGTGTTTCGGTTACGCATGGCGTGACTGAGGGGAAAATTAGAGGATTGCAAGGGATTATTCGAGATGATTCTGACACACAATATTATGCTATAGGATACCAAGCGAGCACAAACGATGTTGCCTTTGAGCAAGATTGGAACGCGTCAGGGTCTACCACGATAGATGTTGTAAGGAAGGGTAGCGGATCTTTCGATAACACAAACTTCGATTCTACATCATACAATAGAGGTTGGATCACAATAACCTACGAAGGGTGATGAATAGACTAGTAGGTATTTGGGATTACAATGTAGATAAAGACATCCTTCAATGGGATGCTAAGATGTGTCAAATCTTCGGCACAGGCTCAGAGCCAATCAAAGGAAATATAGAGATGTTCACAAGGCTAATCCATCCTGAAGACTTAGAGAGAGTTACTGAGGAAGTTTATAAAACCATAGATGGAGGTGTGATCCAATACGATTGCACCTACAGAGTAGTGAAGCCGGACGGTGAAGAGGCTTTAGTTCATGCTTGGGGTAGTATGTTTGAGCATGACGGTGATAGATGTCTGATAGGAGCGTGTGATGAGGTTACAGAGAGAAACTATGTAATGAAGGAACTAATGAGACTGAGAGATGAAAATTGATATATCGTGGTTGATAGTAGTAGCCATACCAGCCTTATTAGGGATAATACACGCTATACGCACTTTCATAAAAGACGCTAAGGATTCAGGTTCCAAAGACGCTGACCAAGACCTAAAAATACAATCTGTAGTAGGTGAGATTGATAAGGTGAAAGCTGACCTACAAAACATTAAAGAGCGGTTAAATGGTCTTGATTCAAAGACCGCAAGGGAGATAGAGAAGTTAGAGAAGAAGTTAGAAACCAAGCTTGATAGTATTACTGAATTGATACTCAAACTAATGAAACCATGAACGTAAAAGTATTACGATACAACCACGACAAGAACAGCACCAGCGGCTTACTATTCATTAATGGTAAGTTTGAATGCTACACACTAGAGGATGAGCGAAGAGAGGTGAAGGTAAGAGGCGAAACCCGCATACCTGAAGGAAATTACAAAGTAGCTTACCAGGAATCACTTACGCCACTCACCCGAAAATACCAAGAGAAGTATGATTGGTTTGGGAAGCACTTACATATCAAAAGCGTTCCAAATTTCACAGGCATTTACATACACGTAGGTAACTACGAGAAGAACACAGACGGGTGTTTATTAGTAGCAGACCAAGCTGTGAATGATCCAAAGGACTACTCAAGTGTGCAATACAAAAGCACGCAAGCCTACAAACGAATCTATAAGAGAATGCAAGCGGCGCTAGATAGCGGCGAGGAAATTAATTTAATAATAGAATCAGAATGATAGACCGAATATTTAAGAACTGGAAGACAAGCGCAATAGGTATAGGAGTTATCCTTTTCTGTCTTGCGCTGATATGGACAGGCAGAGTAAGCCTGACTGAAGGACTAGCAGGAATGAGCACAGCACTAATATTTTTCTATATCAAAGATGTTAAGGATAATAATCCTTCTTCTCTTAATAAGTAGTTGCTCCGGCAGCTGGCATCTAAGGAAGGCTATAAAAAAAGATCCCTCATTATTTGACAGCACCACAGTAACGAAGCGAGACACTTTAAGACTTGAAACCTTAAAGGTAGACACAGCATTTATCCAGCAGCGTGACACGCTAATACAATACATTCAGCGAGACAACAACGGCGACAGTATCCAAATAAGATACCGATGGAACACCAAAACGGACACAGTACAAATAGAGGTAGACTGTCCTGATCAAGAGGTGATAACCAACACAATCACCAAGACGAACACCGTAATAGTAAAGCCTTCGATATGGCAACAGATTAAGCGCTTATGGTGGCTTTTCTTGATAGTTCTAGTGCTACTATCCATTGTATGGAAAAGGCGCTAAAACTGCTCTTAAAATTACTCACAATAGCGCTAGTGATAGCATTAATACTATGAGGCCAAGAATAACGGAGGAGGAGTTTATTATGGTTCAGCGCATGCGCCAAGAGTACAACGCTGAACAGCAAGACACTAGAGTGCTGTGTATAGGCGATCTACACGAGCCGTTCTGCTTAGATGGTTACCTAGACTTCTGTATAAGCACGTACTTGAAATACAAATGCAATAGAGTGGTGTTCATTGGTGACTGTGTAGATAATCACTACTCTAGTTACCATGAAGCTGACCCTGATGGCTTCAGCGGTGGTGATGAGCTAGACCTAGCTATTTTCAAACTCAAAGCATGGTATAAAGCCTTTCCTAACGCTGATTGGATAATAGGCAATCATGATAGAATCATAGGGCGAAAGGCGATGACCGCCGCTATTAGCCGCAGATGGGTGAGAGACTACAATCAAGTGCTAGAAGTTCCTAAATGGAAGATGCACGAAGAGCTAACTATAGACGGTGTTCAATACATACACGGTGAAGGTGGCACAGCTAGGACAAGAGCTAAAGGTGATCTAGTCAGCACAGTACAAGGCCATCTACACACTCAAGCTTATACAGAGTATTGGGTAGGAAAGAACTATAAAATATTTGGTATGCAAGTAGGATGCGGTATTGACGCTAAGTCATACGCTATGGCATACGCTAAACAATTCAAGAAGCCCGCTATCGGTTGCGGTGTTATAATCAACGGCAAGCAAGCTATAAATGTAATGATGGATCTATGAGTGTAGAGAAGATAATGGAACGATGGGAAGTAGAATATGAAATCCTTGAGAAGAAGAACAGAACGCCGGACGAGCAAGAGCACTTCTACAAGCTAGGCGTAAGGCTCGGATACATCACACCTAAAAGGAATGAAGATATAGAGTGTATTGGTTGTGGTAGCTGATGAACGTACCAAAGAAAACGAGACCAAACAGCAACAGCCATAGAGGTAATAACAAGTATTACCAAACAAGAGAATGGAAGCGCTTACGTGATCAGGTATGGCTAAGAGATGAAGGTATGTGTAAACAATGTGAGCGAGAAGGCAGACTCATGCCGCTAGCTCGTGGTAAGAATCATGGAGTAGTAGACCACATCAAGCCAAGAGAGCGAGGTGGTAAGGATTCAATGGATAACCTAGAGCTACTATGTAAGCCGCACCATGATAGTAAGAGTAGTTATGAAAGAAAGAATATTTCTTAACAGACGGGAGGGGCGGGTATTATTCTTATAAAATCAATGCGCTCGAAACCCATCCCCCGACTTCTTTTTTTCGCGTCACCTTTTTCGAGGAGTGGGGGGTAACTATATTTATAGTTATACCGCTATAACGTGAGTATTAACGTGACCACTATTTACTATGTATCTAAATATCAATCTGTTAAACCTCTTAATATTACCCTGGGCGGATCACTAAAACCTCGTTTAAGTCATTTAAACGGGGTTTTTTTATGCTTAGTCACGTATAGTCACGTATTTACATTATATTAACGTGACCTTTAACGTGACCAACTAATACATGGCTACAATTAGCTTAACCATTCAGAGAGGGATAGGAGAACGGCTGCTCTACATTAAATATAATCATGAGGGTAAGCATGTTACTTTCTCTACAGGAATTAGTGCTCTTGAGAGTGAATATAATTTTGTTTTAAGGAAAGGCCGAAGACAAATTGATAAAACGGATCCCTTCAAACATTCAAAGCCAGGCTATACTTCACTAAGAAAAAGATTAATTGAAAATATTGGACTAGTAGAGAAGGCGGTGGAAGTGGCCGAAGCTGGCGGTAGTTTAGAGGTGAGCGATGTAAAGGCCGCTTATCTTGGTAAGACGAAAGGGGAGACTCTTTATGATGCGGTTGGTGATATTATAGAAATCTTACAGGTAAAGGAGAGCACTAAGAAGGGTTATAGATCCTTTCATAAAATCATTGCTCACTTTAAGGATGTTCGGCTGATGCATTTAGACCAAGCCTTCTATGATCGGTTTGTGAGGTGGTTGAATGATGAGGGATATTCTTTGATCTATCAGGATACGTGCATCAAGAATCTAAAGGCGGTTTGTAATAAGCTAGTGGTTAGGGGTTACAATGTCAATCCTTACTTCAGGTACTACGGTAGAATAAAATCACCGATAGATAAAGTGTATCTATCGCAGGATGAGGTGAAGGCGTTTGCGGAGTTTGACGACCTGGAGGATTGGCAGAAGCGTACGAGGGATTTATTTGTGCTCCATTGTAATCTCGGCTTGAGAGTTAGTGACTTCACGCGGATCACTAAAGGGTGGGTAAACGGTAGGGTGCTTACTGTGCCAGCCCAAAAGAAAACTGAGAAACCAGTAACTATTCCTTTGAATGATGTAGCAATAAATCTGCTAGAGAAGTATGATTACCAAATGCCTTTTCTGACTGATCCGGCTTATAACCGACAATTAAAAATCGTATGTGAAGCGGCTGGGCTGAATAGAAGCGTGGAGTGCCGAGGCAAGGTGCAAAGGCTTTGTGATGTGATAAGTACAAAGGCAGCTAAAAAAACCTTCGTT
The DNA here is from genome assembly GCF_050633125.1 of Lewinella sp. Lineage (NCBI taxonomy): Bacteria > Pseudomonadati > Bacteroidota > Saprospiria > Saprospirales > Lewinellaceae > Lewinella > Lewinella sp. The sequence goes on along the minus strand of NZ_JBOEFX010000090.1, from coordinate 21,917 downwards.
ACTTATGCTATTCAGATGGGACTTACACCCGATGAGATAGAGGTGATAACTGGCACGAGTGCAATAATTATCAGAAAGAACTACGCTGGAGAACTAGGCATTAAGGCAATAGCTGAGAAAATGAATGTAGCTATTTGATACAGGCTATTGTTTGTCGAAGTTGGACTTTTGGATTTATCTTTTTCACTCCATAAATCACGCGTTTCAGAAAGTCCGTTAGTTTATAATCTTTAGTGCTATCGCTGAAGAATAAGCGAATCATATCTAACTCCGAATCACTCAAAAAGTCCATCACTTCATCCGTCAATCTAATACTAAAACTATGGGTCCGTCCGCATTCAATCCCTCTCGATGAGTGAGGTACTTCTAAAAATTCACCTTGTGCATTTTTGAAAATAATCTTACTTCTTTCGGTGAGACAATCCGTGTTAACCGTCCCAGCTGTTAATGCCATGAAAGCGAACTTTTCATCCTTTAAAATGTAATAATTAAGGTGGTCATCGAGGTTGGGATAGTGGATGGTTTGTGGGTTGGTTTTATAGAAAGTTTCTCCACTGAACTCATCTATAACTTCTATAATATTATCGCATTCCTGCCCGTGAGCGCAGATTCCGAGACCTAATATAATTATCGCAAGTATCGTTTTCATATCTATAAAGATAGTCTTTAAAAAGCGAAATGAAGCAAATCGCTAGCAAGTCGCTTTCAATTCGCTAACGACTTGAAAGCAAAAGTGCAGCCAATATAGAGAAGAAGAGAGAAGAAGAGAAAAGGGGCGGTTTGTGTTTTCATTTTTATTGAAATAATAAAAACTCAGTAGGTGGTCTAGCGCTATAATTCCGCTCAATGCCTTTTTAAAGCCACATAACCGACTCAAACCATATTAGTGGTATCTATACTCATTTTAAATAAAAAAGACGCTTAGAGCGCCTTGTAATTTCATTTTGACATGGTTTGGTTTTAAGTCACCTTCTTCTCTCTCTTTTGGTTTGAATGACATTGAATAATTGCGCTACTTCGTTCATCTCTATGTTGTAATCTTCGTACAGGCTATTGAGCGAGTGAAGGGTTAGAGTGCCGGCTTGATTGTCCTGGTTTGTTATTCGCTTGAGCACTATGCCCTCTGTGCGGGTGACTAAAACGAAATCCCACTGAGTGATGTGTAGTTTGTCTTGCCAATGCTGGCGCTGAACCTCTCTGCAAAGGGCTATATCTCCGCTTCGGTATCCGTTGGAAGATCCGTCATCCATGCTATCACCTCTAATTTCGAAGCATACATAGTTGCCTTTCCCATTATGATCTACACTAAAAACTTCTTTTGGTAAGGATTCCATGTAGTCAGTATTTTCATAGCTTGTGAGGTAGCCAGCTTGTGCGTGGCGATGTACTAACGGCGCTAGAATAGTATTTGTTGTGCTAATGAGGTGTGCGGCATTGTCTTTACCATATTTTAACGGTGGTGGCTCGCTTACCTGATTTTCTTCTGTTTGTGAATCATCTAACCAGTTTGGCGATACTCCTAAATAAAACGCTAATTGCTTTAAAATAGGACGTGAAGGAACTGTCTCGCCCTTTAAGTATCTACCTATTGTGGACTGAGTGATGCCCGTATCTTTCCAAATACGGTAGGCACTCAAGCCTTTCTCGTTTATTATTTCATTAAAATTCTTCTTAAAAGTCATTTAAACAAGGTTTTTATTTAGAATCATTCTAAATAACACTATTAATACTATTATTTGATACTAATACTTTCATTTGAGAGTAGTTAGTGCTAAACTTGTATTGTAATAATACACAACAATGATCGAACCAAAAACGAAAGTGAGCGAAAAAAAACCAACTGAGGCGGGTGTATTGAGGGCGTTTGAGGTTAAGCAGATACTACTAGATGTAGAGGATTACGGAGCGATAGAACTGAGCGATAGCGGCACGGAGAACGTGGAGATGCCACTAAGCGGATGTATGGAAGGCTATCGGCTGGTGTACATGCTCTGCTACACGGTGCGCTACCGATCATCCAACTGCGCTACATACGAGAGTCCATTTGAGGAGTACGAGGTGGAAGAGGTTAAGTACAATTTAGAGCATTTGGCAGTAGTAGACGGTGAAGGCGAAGCGCTGACCATGCGCGACCACCACGAGAGCAAAATAGAAAAATCAATACTTGAAAACATTGAAGTAAGATGAAAAATAGCTATCACAATACCACAAATGAGAGCACGCAACTGTGCTTAGAGTATTCAGCAAAGGCTAAGAGCCAAGAAGCGGAAATACTTAGATGGATGAGGGCGATGGGTTGCGCGGTGGGTGCTACTAATGTAAGTGAGCGGTTTGGTCATTGGCCTATCACTAGCATTCGCCGCGCATTACATAATCTGAAGCGTGACGGTCAGATCCAGCAGATGGAGCGCCGACAGATCGGCAGCTATGGCCGGAGCGAGAGCACATACAAGATTTTAGTAGGGTAGGTTGGCGGGGTGCGAGGCTTATCACTCGCCCCCGTTTTTTTAAGACAATTTTATGATTAAGGAGGAGAATTTTACACTGCCAAGGGAGAAGAAAATAGAGCTTTTATGTAAGCATAATCTAGGACTTCTTAAAGACATAAAAGCGTATCAGCATCTAATTAATGAGATGAAAAAGGATTCCATTCCTAGAGTTAAGCATGATAATATTATTAATGAACTCAAAGCTATGATTAAGTCAAGGGATAGAAAGATAGAAAATCAAAAAAGGATGTTATTAATCCTTGAGAGAAAATAAGTTGTGACACGGTTAAGCATAATTATTTCAAACTCAGCCCCGCTCGCTTCGGGTGGGGATGTTTCACCAAAACGAATAAAGACAAGATGAATATAAAACTAACAGACGAGCACTACGGGTATCTACTACCCGAAAAGATGCAAGACAAAATAAAGAAGCATTGCGGCTCAGACGACAGAGCGGAAGCCGCTAAGCTGGCGGACATTTCGGAGCATACGGTGTACTCAGTAATTACGGGCAAGCGCAAGCTCAATCACAGCAATGGCGTGGCTATCCGCTCGCTGCTACAAGTGGCGGAGAGTAGGGCGAAAATAAAAGTTTCTTCCACATGATCTACAGACTACACAGCGACAAGAAAAAGAACCAAGCGCCCATCACACGCCAACAGGCGGTGGACTTGTGCAAGCGAGGGCTACTACCTCTCTACGAGATACCAGGAGAAGGACAAACTCAATCTATGACATTTATGGATGAGGCCGATTTTAAGAAAGTATTACAACCAAAAAAGTATAATAAATGAGTTTTTTACCACAAGATTACTCCGTACCACAAGGCAATGGAGGCCAGTATTTCAGACCAAAAGAAGGCTCTCATAGAGTCAGGATTCTGAAAAGCCCCGCGCTCGGATGGGTGCTATGGGAAAACAACGAACTGAAAGGCCGCTACAAAGAGCGCGTGAACAATTCCCGTCACTTTTGGGCAATGGCTGTGTATAACTACACTACCGAAGGCGTGCAGCTATGGGAGGTGACACAACAGGGCATTCAGGATGAGTTAAAGATGCTTGCTGACAATCCCGACTGGGGAAGCCCACTGGAGTATGACATCACAGTAGTGCGCAAAGGCTCTACTAAAGATGACACTAGCTACTCTATACAGCCATCACCCAACAAAGGACAGCTAGCGCCGGACGCTCAGCAGAAAGTAGCCGAGCAGCCTGTAAACTTAGAAGCGCTGTTTAGCGGTGGAGATCCATTCGAAACACATCCACTTTAAAGCGTGACTTTCTTCATTAACAATACCATGATAGTAATACAAGCGGGGCAATTCGATGGCACGTTTCACGCCTTGCCCTGCCTGTACTATCAGGACGATTCGATAGACAGCCACAACGTCATAGCGGGGTGGTTGGGGTTCTTCGCTAGCCTGTCATGGGAAGAGATTTAGAACTACCTGACGACACGCACTACATAGATGTGCGGTTGAGGTTTCGTGAATTTAGAAACTCATTCTCTCGTGAGCTAATAGAGGGGGAGGATTTTGAGGTTTTACAAAAAGAGATAGATGTACGGTTGACACTTGAGCGCTTCACGGCGCTGGTGGCTACCAACCAACTGAAGGAAGGTGAGCACTACGAGCATTTGCACAGGGTAGGTATTAAGAATGAAGCCTACCCTGATGACCCTGAGTGGAAGGAGCTGAATAGTAAAAGCGTGAAGGCATACAAGGCCAAGAAAGATAGAGAATACGAACTAAGGAACAGTTAAGAAAATGAACCCTGAAGCAACTGAAATATCAATCACTCAGCACGGCAAGCGACACACCGTAGAAGCTCCATCTTCCGATCTGACTATTGATGAAATGATGAATTTAATAGAAGGATTGCTTCTTTCGTGCGGCTATCGTCCTGATACACTAAAAGACTATTTTCAGCAATGAAGTACAACCCTACACGACCCGATGATCGCCGAAAATCAGTAGTGTATTTTTCACGACTGAATGCCGGAGATAAGCCTTTCGAGATGCGGCTAATAGACCCGAAGCGCAGCAGCCAGCAGAATAGATATTTTCATCTACTACTAGGGGTGTTGTCAAAAGAAACAGGGTACACGCTTTCAGAAATCAAAACCATAGTAAAGCGGACGGTGTGCAATGAGATGTTTATCTACAGAAAGCCATCACTAGACAAAGAAGGCGTTGAGAATCTTTTTCTGAAAAGTTCTGCCGACCTGGACAGCAAGCAAATGACCGAAGTGGTAGACACTCTCAGACATTGGAGCAGCGAAACACTTGGGATCTACCTACCACTACCTGACGAAGACAACTGGTTACAACTAGAAAACGAATTGGAAAATGAATAAGCAAGAACTAAAAGACCGTCTAACAAAGGCCGAAGAACTCGCCGCACACTACAGGAGGGAAGCGCACAAGAGACAAACAAATATCAACCGCTTGAATAAGCTGGTGAGTAGCAAGGATGAGAAGATAGACAACATCCTTTCGCGCTACAACATATTGAACACCAAAGCCGCCTACTATACAAGCGGTCAATACGAAAAAGACCTCAAGGCACAAATGAAAAAGACCCTTATACCAAGCAGCGCCGTGAGTAGGTTCATTCCCAAAGCCAGCGAGGTATCCAGTCTGATAGATAGCGTGCAGATAAATGAAAAGTGAAGCGGAAAGGTGGGATGAGTGGCGAGCCTTAGATATGACGGTGACGGTCGCAAGCAAGCGACAGCCTAACGAGGCTTACACTATCGCACTACTAGGCACAGAAGGGCGCGTGAAGGAGTACGAAAAGAGCAACGAATTTGTATTTAGAAAAATAAAACGCAGAGGAATTAAATATTAACCCATGAAAACATTTGCAACAATACTCGCTTCTATCCTCATCATCCTAGTAGGTAGCTGGCTTTACTCGGTGATATTCCCAAACCGCAACAGAAGAAAATGAACTACTACCGAACCTCTACAGGTTACAAGCTCACCCAGCAAACGCTGGACCGCAATGTGCGCGAAGCGTACCGCATAGCAGACCAAGACATGCCGCGCTACATCTGTGAGTGCTGCGGCAAAGTGCCACCCGTAGACCATGACCACACTATTAGCGTGAAACGATGCAAGGAGCTAGACAAAGCAGAACTAGCGTGGGACCCTCGTAACTGGTCGTATTCGTGCCGCACTTGCCATAATGTTTGGGAAAATTTCAAATCAGGCATGTGGTCGTATGCTAAGAATGCAGCTAGAAGATTAAGGTTTGTTTTAGCTCACGACAAAGAGACTTTCGCGAAGCGATTTCAGTCTATTAAAAACGATGAATTGAGAGAGGATTTTAAAAAATATTATGATGAGTTGTGATTGGAAGGATGTAAAAGGATATGAGGGTAAGTATCAAGTGAGTAGTGATGGACAAGTAAAGAGTTTGGATAGGTTAATTGGTCATTATTCCGGCTATAAAAGGAAGCACCGCGGTAGGTTGTTACGGCCTGGAGGATCCATTAATCATTACTTAACTGTTTCGTTGGATAGAAAAACGCATAGGATTCATAGACTAGTTGCGGAAGCGTTTATTCCTAATCCGGCACAGAAAAGTACAGTTAACCATCGCGACTTTAATAAATGGAATAACCATGTAAGTAACCTAGAATGGGTTACTGTACAAGAAAATGTAATTCACGCCAATAAGAGGTACGCGCATCGCAAATTTAAATGTAACTCAATTCAAAAGAGAATTGTGAAGAGGTTGAGAGATGATGTTCCAATAAACTACATAATGGAACTTATGAATATTTCAGAGAGAACTGTTTACAGAATTTTTAGCACATGAAACTATCACTATCACCACTTACAGACAAGCTCGCCTGGTGGGTATCCGCTAGATGGGCTAAAGAGCACAAGATAGAAGAGCAAGGGCAGAAAGTAGCCGGAAACGAGCATTACACCGAGTACGTCATCCACTACATAGTGAAGCACGAGCCCGACCACAGCGGCAAGTTATCACCTGAAGATGAAGCCGAAGCGAATAGAGCCATACAAGAACGAGAACGAATATTAAAGGAACTATGACAGACGAACAATACAGAACCCAACGCCTCAAAGGACTATGGCGACAAACAAAGCCCGTTGTGAGTTTCCTTATAGGGATACTTATAGGAGTTATCCTTTACCTCTTTATAGCATGGCTAATCCGATGAAAAAACTAGCTCTAACAGCCGAAATTCTAAAAATCACCATGTACGTGATGGTGATATGCACAATCGTGTACCTCTTCAGTACCTACGAGCCGGAGCGCCCTGTAGAGTGTATCCATTGGGATGGCTTCACCAAGCGCTACAAGATCGAAACCAAGCAGACACTAAGCACCAACGGCGCGGAGTATTACCTAGACAATCACGGCCAGGTAGTGCTAGTGCGGCCAGTATCTGAGACAGCTAAGAAGCAACTAACCCAAAGCGTGAAATAATGGCAAAAGAGCTACCCTATTTCAAGTTTGAACCCTCCGAGTGGAGAGATGGAACTATTAGCCNNTTAGCCTCTGTTCTAATGCCGCTAAAGGTTTGTTTATAGATGTGTGCTGCCTGTATTGGGCGCGGCTTGGCGATATGCAAGAGAAGTTTCTGGCCAAGTTTGATAGCGGAGCGCTAGATGAGCTGATAAAAGAAGAGATGTTAAGCATACAAGACGAAAAGGTAGTCATTCACTTCTTAGATGAGCAGTTAGCCGAGAGAAGCGAACGAAGCAAGATCAACAGCCGGAACGGAGCGAAAAGAAACAAACCGCAAGCGAGCGCTAAGCGAACGCCTAGCAAAAAGAGCGCGAAGGAAAGTAATATAATACTCCCTTGGCCCACTAAAGAATTTGCAAGCGCCTGGGATGCGTGGAAAGAATACAAAAGGACACAATGGAGTTTCACTTATAAAGGAGATTCTACAGAGCAAGCAGCACTCACAGCGCTAAACACTCTAGCCACAGATGAGGCCACCGCCATCAAGATCATTCATCAAAGTATAGCGAATGGCTGGAAAGGATTTTTCGAACTAAAACAAGGCAACAATGGAAGTAGTAAAAACGGAGCAGCAGAATTTGCAAACAGCGAACTCGCTAAATCTGATCCCAATTACAAAAACTACTGATCTACTCAAAGCGCCACCAATGGCGCAAGTAATCAGAACCGAGGGAGTAGCGCCCGTGCTGGATTGGGTGATGCGCTTTGTGAGCAAGTGCGCCACGCAGCTAAATATTAGCGCCTCTGCCGAGTTTATAGAAACACTCTCGGAGGACATTATAGACGTGTATAAATACGACTCCTTAGAAGACATTGCTGAGTGCTTAAAGAAAGGCAGGCAAGGCCGCTATGGCATCAACTACGGCAAGCTCAATATGGTCGTGATTCAAGAATGGATGGCTAAGCACCTGGAGGAGAAATATAGAGCGCGAGAAGCAGCCCACGAAAACAGCAAGCACGAAGAGAGCACGATGGATGTGCGCGAGGAATACATTCGACTTATAGACGAATCCGCAGACGCTAAAGAAGTAGAAGCTAATAGGTCCGGCATTGAGTTACTGAAGCGAGTAGATAAGGTTATCAAAAGAAAGCTAAAATGAAACACCGCGAATCAATGCTAACACTAACCAATAAAGCCAATCAGCGAATAGATAACGTGCTGGAGGCTTACGGTATAGATCGCGAAGAGATGAACGTAGAGAAGGCGGACGGGTACGTGTCCGAGTGTAGATGGGTTTGCTGTTACGTTTGTTTGGATCTAGGCGTACCCTTAGCTCACGTCCGCCGGATGATGTTTTATAAGCAAGGCGTAAGCGTGGAGTATGCGATAAACAGAGTCAAAGAATTAATGAATTTGGATGAGGATTTTAAGGATAGGGTGGATGTATTATCCACCGATCATTAAGGCCAAATTAGTTCGAGTAAAATTTTAATCTTATGTATCGTTTACGAATTATTGATTTTGGATACCATGCCTTCAACGGTTTTGAGATAAAGCTATTTGATATAGAAGCCTGGGGATTTGAGGGTGCTCTGTTAGGATTCAGTTTTGGGTATAAGTCATTTCTTGTATTAGACATACTATTTATAAATATCGAAATCAAATCACCAGTAAGATTGAAATGATCGAACGTGCCGCAGGCAATTTGGCCTTAACGTGCGTGGCTATGATTAGTCTTTTTTACGGAATTAACAGATAAACTTAATAGATATTAATATTTAAAGATGAAAATTGTAAATAGAAACGAAATTGAAGTAGAAGATTACCAAGAGATTTTTAAAAAAGAATCTCATCATAATCACGAAATAATTGAAACAGAAAATGGTGTTTTAAGATGGAAAGCAAACCCTGATGTTGAACGCCTTTTGAAAAATATCTCACTTAATGATTTATGCCCATTACTTAATTGCTTAGGATACGGTAAAAATTCGGAAGTATATAGAAAACTTTATAGAGATATTGGATATTCATTAAGTGGTTATTGGGAAATCTTCTACTGGGATTGGAATAATGAAGTGCAAGATTATGAGAGATAAAATACTAGAAGAACTGAGAATATGGTATGGAGAGATGGATAAAAATTCCATTGTTGCTAATAAAATCTTGTCTTTATTGGACGGGAACACGGAAGGCGTTTCAACTGTCGATGCAGGAGTTTTGCGTTTACACGGTGATGGAGATAGTAACGCTTCACGCTTAGAAAACGATGAAGTTTCTTCGTCAGTTGGCGAGGGAGCGATGGAGATAATAACCGATGGAGCTTGTAAAGAGGATGAAGGGAAACAGAAATCATCGTAGCGTAACGCTAGTGGAGCGTTATTATCTCCATCGTTTAGTCTAAACGCTTTTTTAATTGCGTTTTAGACCTTGTTATGCTCTTTTTACAACTTTATTTAAAATAATTGTATAAACATTGTAACTATTACAAATATCTTTCGTATAATTGTATAAGAGAAACGCAAAACACAAGGTTATGACTAAAGCACAAGAAAAAGCATTAAAGACAATAAAAGAGTTTGTTCATAATAAACTTAAAAGACAATTAGCTCAAAAAAAGAACGATGTTCTTTTTGCTACTGGTGAGTGGGCAGTTAGACAAGTTGAAGCAAGACTTGAGAAGATAAAAAGCGGTGAAATAGTTCCTAATGGGTGGACAGTTGAAAAAGCTATTGAAGATTTAGAAAACAAACTTCAAAAAAGAACAAGCATATCATTTGAAGCAATGAAAGAAGGTGAAATTAGCTACGATTTAAAAGTTGAAAGAATGGCTGATAAGATTGTTTCAAAAGGGATGGGAACAAGGTTTTTAAAAATAGAAAATGCAACTAATGAAAATTATGACATGGAGTTTCTTGTTACTGGTGAAAACGTTGATACAAAAGAACCTATGGCAGTACATTCAAGAGTTATTTTTGTTCATGGTTCGATACAAGCCCCACATTACAGATTTATTACAACTGTTAGAAAATGATATACCTATACATTGACAAGCTAACCAACGAGCCGAGAGTTTTCGGTTCGTTGGTTGCTCTTTGCTCTGCTACAGGGTTAAAGAAGGATAGATTTTATACTCACTTTGGAAGGAACAAAAACAAAGAGTTTGAGAACGAAGAAATAAGAGTTGTAAAGCTTCAAATTGAACGTAGCACTAATTGAGCATAACGACTCAGGTTGGCGGTGTAGCCTCCTGATCATATCGGTGAACTCAACTAAATGAAATAAAGCATGGAAACATACGCAAGGATTTTTGAAACTAAAGGCTATAACGCTAACCGTGTGTTAGCGAAAGTCCTTTCATGGTTCAGAATTAAAAGAACGGTTATCATTGATACAGAGTATAAGTTTTACACATGGACTCATGCCTCTGTGATTGGGGATCGGTTGCAGATAACAAAAAACCCAACCCACCCCAATAGCAGATTATGTGAAGAAATAAAACTGCCCAAAAATAAATATGGGTGGAAAATAAAAAGCATGATAGGTAATGTGATTGTGCTAGAGTCGGATTTTCGCTAACGCTCCCTCGTGCAAAGCGGAGCATTTTAAGTCCTAACGTGGAATTGTATCGAACGAATTATTGGACATAAACATATAACAATGGTAAATGTAGATTTAGACAGAATAAGAGAGGCACTTCCAGATAGAGCGAGTGTGAAGCTGATTAAGTACCGAGGCAAAAGCCCCGCTATTGAGTGTAAGGTTCAGTTTCCTTCATTGAGCGAGGGGGATTTTGATATGGTGCTTGATTGGCAAAGAGAAATTATTGGCAAGGAAAATATCCTTGAATTTTACACCGAAGAGACAGGAGGGCATTGGTATGTATTCTTAAAGCGTGTACCGATGGAATTTAGAGGGGCTACCGATGCAGATGTAAATAGCTTCTCAGGTATGGAGGTGGTGAAGGACGGAAAGCGAAACACGGAACTTCCTGTTCAATAATTTGGGCGATACATATTGTTATCTGCTTTTGGGGCTATTCTGGTCGGGTGTTTTTGACCTTTCGCTCGCAACGAGGGCTTTGAGCCTAAGTAGGAAGTCCAGACTATTGGTTCGAATCCAATAGCCCCAATTGCATGATAATGATCGGTGGGTAAGGCGAGTTTGGCTGCATGGGAGATATTATTAAACAAGAAAGGAGGTTATTATGAAACGTATCTAATTAATGGCGAGAGCCAAACGCAAAGCCTTAGAATGCAGCCACATTAGCCTTACCCTTTGTTAAGGACTGATTGGTTGAGGCTGAATTGAAAATTATTAAAAGCCAAGATGGTCGTTGTGGTTGTATTCTCCACCGATCATTAAGGCCAAATTAGTTCGAGTAAAACTTTAAACTTTACAAACATGGAAGTGGATATATACCATTACAAAAGTCAGGATGAATGGATCTTATTTAGCCTAGATAAAGAACATGCTCCTAAATGGACTGCATTCTGTCGGAGGGTTGCCTTAGAACATCCTGACGATCCTCATCCATATTACGATGATTATTTGCGATTTCGCAAAAGTTTAAAGTGATCGAACGTGCCGCAGGCAATTTGGCCTTAACTACAGCGTAAAAACAACTAACACAATTAACTAATAATCAAATGATTACAGACGTACTACATGATTTTAGAAATGTTATGCACGCGAAAAACTACGCCAAGCGCAGTATAGAATCCTATGCGTCTATGCTTGAGCGGTTTCTTAGACACTTCAGGAAAACACCTGAGAATATCACCACAAAAGAAATCTATTCCTATCTCAGTGGCATGGAGTCTTTAGGTATGAAAAAGCAAACCGTTGGCGCTATCCGATTACTTTACACGTTCGTTTCGCCACAGCCGCGCAAGCTCGGTAAGATCACCTATCCACGAAAAGAAAAGCGACTACCGCAAGTATACACACGCCAAGAAATAGAGCGGTTATTATTAGCCACACCTAACATCAAGCACAAAGCTATCCTCATGCTAGCGTATAGCTCCGGCCTACGGATGGATGAAGTCCTGAGCATGAAGCTATCCGATATTGAAAGCGGTCAGATGCGTGTGCGCGTGAATAGCGGAAAGGGCGCAAAAGATCGTTACACGGTATTATCTTTGCAATGCCTAACCGTATTGCGTGCATACTGGAAACAGCACAAACCAAAGGCTTATTTATTTGAAGGCGCTGGAGGTAGATATTCTGCCAGCTCCGTTCGTCAGGTATTCGAGCGATCCAAGCAAGCCGCGCGAATCACTAAAGGCACGTTTCACACCTTACGTCATTCATTTGCCACGCACCTACTAGAAGACGGCACGCCTTTGCGCGTCATTCAAGTATTACTAGGTCACAACAGTAGCAAAACCACAGAAATCTATACCCACGTGAGTAATACACTAATTTCTAACACTAAAAGTCCAATGGATATAGCGGTATGAATAGAAGAAATTTTTTAGTTAATAGTGCGATTCTGGGAGCTGCATCATTGTCTTTGCCAAGCCTTATCCCTATACTAAAAAACAATGAAGGCGTAAAAGAAATTCCAAAAGAGATAAAGGATGGATCTGCGGTAATAAGGATTAATGGATACGAAATAGATTTGTCATATTGTGATTTAACCATCCCTAATTCATTCAATACAGAGTCAGAAGAGGGGTTTGAATTAAATGGGAGTTCAATTTTTCCATTTGATTCAGAAGCGTTAAATGCAGTTCACGAAATATCTATTTCTGCAAGTCCAGTCGAGTTTGATTTACTAACAAGTAATGGTGATTATCATGGCTTTATAGTTTTTGTGAATAATTCTTACGAGACTAGTCCTAATTTGAGTGAATGGAATTTTGGAGCTATAGGAGTTGGACAATTATTAATAACAGTATGAAACCAAAAGGAGAATTAACAGAAAACGCAGAAAGGATATTTGAGGAACTACTAAAAGAGCTTGACGGCAATAGCCAATCAGTAGATGCTTATGCGCTCTCGCTCTTAGCGGGATGCTTAGATGAACTACACGCCATAGATGAGGAGATAAAGAAGGAAGCGAACCCGTTTGTGAATAAGCACGGGCAGATCCACCCACTACAGACTCAGCGAAACAAAACAATGGACAATATCATCAAGTTCTTTGATCGGTTCGGGATGAGTCCGAGAGCGCGTGACAGGTCCAGCGCACCAGCACCCGCAGCACCTAAAAAGAGTCCACTAGAAAAGTATAAATGAAATGGAGAATTTAGAAAGATTTGAAGTATTAATTAAGGAAGGAGACTTAATTAAATATCTAATAAAATGTAATGATGATAAAGAAGCTAGTTTATCATTTGAAATTATTGAAGTTATTTCATGGGATGGAGAAACTGATGATCCTGTAGACGTGGAGAAATTCATAAGAGGATTCATAAAATGGGATGGATGCTCCCATATATATTTTGGTGATAAGGACGGTTATTTACATTTATGCGGAGGAGATTCTTTCCAATACATAAAACAGGTTTTAACTGCTGTTTGGAAAAAAGCTGAAAGTGAGATAACGATGTTTGATAAGGAGGTGGCGCATTCAAATGTAGTTAGGTGACCGTAGCGGAACAATACGCCTTAGATGTCACAAGCGGCAAAACACTCGCTGGCCAGCCGGTAATCAAAGCCGCTGAACGCTTCCTGAAAGACAGGAAACGAAAAGATATTTATTTCGATGAAGAGGACGCGGAGCGATACACCAATTTTATAGAAAACGAACTGCATCTATGGGAGGGCAAATGGCGCGGAAAGGCTATGACGCTCTTTCCTTATCAGAAGTTTATTATACAGAACATTTTCGGGTGGAAGACCAAAGCGACAGGCTTCCGCCGCTATCGTGATGCGTATATCCAAACAGCCAAGAAGCAAGGAAAGACCACCCTAATGAGTGCAATTGCCTTTGCGCATTTACTCATAGACAGAGAAGAACCCACACCGCAAATCATTGTAGGAGCTAACAACGAAGAGCAAGCCAAGCTGTGCGTGAATGCTTGCGGTAAGATGGTAGACGTGTCACCGACTTTGCTAGACCTGGAGGCGGACAAACTCATAAACCGAGGCACGTATGGAGACGCTTATTACCGCGTGTCTTACAACGACGGCCAGCGGGACGGGAATATTAAAGCCATATCTAGGGATGTAAAAACAAAGGCAGGTAAAAATCCAAGCCTTTTTATCATTGATGAGTACATGGCCGCAGAGAGTGACGAGCTATTTAAGGAACTCCGCAATGCTCAGAACCTACGAGAGCAGCCGCTTGGTATTGTCATCACCACGCCAGGCTTCAATAAGTCTGTGCCGTGCTACACTAAGCTGCGGAAGAACGGCATAGATGTGCTAGATGGTACGCTCGACATGGATAGTCTCTTTGTAGCCATCTTTGAATTTCCCGAAGAGGAATGGGAAAATGAAGATTTTTGGATAATGTCCAATCCGATAATAGAGTACGTGCCACAGGTGCTTGATAATCTCCGCATAGATTACAATATCGCCAAAGCCGAGGGTGGTCACTCTATTGTAGATTTCAAAACCAAAGAGTTAGGCATGTGGGTAGATTCTGCTAGCAGTTGGATTCCTAGCGACACTATCCAATCCGCTAGACATGGCTTTACTGAAGGAGATCTAGTAGGTGCAGAATGCTATCCAGGTATTGACTTGAGTAGCACCACGGACCTTACCGCCTTTGCGGAATTTTACCCTAACCTGAGCGATGGAAAACACGCGCTCTATGTGCATACCTATGCACCTAAAACCAAGATAGAAAACCAAAGCGATGCAGTAGATTATNNTGGTGGATAACTATCCACAGTGGGAACGCACTAGAGGGTAGCTTGATTTCCGCTGAGATGGTGGAGCGGTGGAACGAGCGAAACGTGCTAGGTATAGGATATGACGCACGCTATTTCAATTCAATGGTAGCGGACCACATCAAGAACACACCCTACCTTGAGCTATGCGAATCTATAGGTCAGGGGTTTGGTGATAAGGGACTAAGCCCCGCTATTATGTCGCTGGAGAAGTGGCTATTAAACGGCGAGATTGATCTAATGGGCAATCCTGTGCTAGCTTGGGCATTTAGTTGTGTAGAGCTGGACGTGGGACGGCAAGGCGACCACATGCCACACAAAGGCAAGAGTAATAAGAACGGGCGGATAGATCCCGTAACCGCAAGCCTTAACGCTATAGCAAAATACCTAAGAGACAATGCCGAGCCGGATAAACCAAAACCATTTGTAATAGGGATATGAGTAGAGAAGAAGCGATAGAAATAGCTCTAAAGTCATGGACTTTAGAAGAGTTTCAGAAAAGGGGAGAGAACGAAAATTGCACGGTCTTCTTTAAATCATCCGTTTATAAGTTTAAAGTATCTGAATTAATAAAGGAATTACTAAAATGAAGCCGAAGGAAGTATTCATAGAATTATACTACTACCCTGAGTGCTCCAGCAGCACACAATCGGATGCATTCAGGAGTGCTAGCATTCGATGGGAAACGGACTTTACTATGAGCGCCCCGTTCAATTCAAGCGAAGCAGTAAGGAAACACATCTACCGAGAACGGAAACGGGACAAACGTCCACACAACAGCCAGTAAAACCCCGTCTCTTTGTACAGGCGAAAGCTTAAAAAGAGAACCGAGACCTAGGCTCGGCCATCTTTCGCCAATCACACGAAAACAAAGAGGATTTGGAGGAGAGACCCGCATTACTTCAGCGGTTGTGGCACTCAGTTGTTTGGAATACGCGCTCCAATACAGGCGCGTTCGCTAAATATCTATACGAGAATCTTTTCAGCCTTGGCGGACCTAATGAAACGGGCGAAGTAGTTAATTCAGCAACAGCTACACAAATAACGGCTGTTTATACTCCGCTTAATGGAATTAGTCAGGATGTAGCTAAGCTTCCGCTTAATCTCTATAAGGATAAAAAAGGGGGAGGGAATGAGTTAAGAAGAGATAATCCAATCCACCACCTAATACACACAGCGCCTAATAATCTAATGGGCGCTTTTCAGTTTTGGTATTGCATGATGTTCAACGCTCTACGAGGGTGTGCAACTGCCTTGATAGTGAGAAGGAACGGTCAACCGATTGAGCTTATACCTTTCACTCATAATCGAATAGTTCAAAATGAAAATACGGGTGAGATATGGTACGAAACTAATTCAGGAAAACTACTCCCTGATGCAGATGTATTCGCTCTTAAAATGTACTCTTTAGATGGGGTAACACCAGTAAGTCCTATAGAATACAATGCAAACCTATTAGGCTATTCTATGAAAGTACGCCGCTACGCGGTTAAGGTGATAGGCACGAATACAACGGGCTTTATTTCTTCGGATGGTATAGGAAATGAGGAAGGAACTAAAATGGCTGAAGGATTCAAGAAAGCTATTAAGGACGGTAAAATACCATTCCTTGGTAGTACAGGCCAAACTAAATGGAATAGGTCTCTAATAACTCCTGAAGAGGGACAGTATTTAGAAACGACCAAGATGACCAATAGGCAGATAATGTCCGGCATCTATAGGTATCATCCATCATTTGCTGGAGATAATGAGCACAGCACCTACGCCAACGCTGAGCAGCAGGATATAGTGTATGCTAAATACACCTTAACGCCTTGGCTCAGACTGATAGAGGACGAGGTGGATAGAAAACTATTACCTGAATCGAATAAGCGTGCTTCGCTACCCCTCTATTCAAGATACGATACTAGAAACTTAATGCGCGGAGATATGGCTGCTCGTACTGAGTTTATCAAAACCATGAAAGATGGTGTGATGACAATAGATGAAATACGAGCGCTTGAAGACCTACCGCCACTTCCTGACGGCAAGGGCGACACGGTCTACATACAAGGCGCAAATGTGCCGATAGGCACGGAATTAAATACTGAAAACGATGAATGATTATATCCAAAAGAGAGACGATAAGGCGGAGCGGCGATATATCAGCCCACAAATAGAGATAAGAGAAGAGGGTGATAATAGAACCATTGAAGGGATTGCGGCGGTGGTCAATAAAGAGACTGATTTAGGGTGGTTCACTGAGCGTATTGCGCCAGGAGCTTTTGATGATGTGATGGGTGATGACGTAGTAGCCTTATTCAATCACGACCCGAATTTTCCACTAGCTAGGACTACAGCGAATGGAGAAGGGAGTTTAGAGTTATTCCTAAATGAAAATGGAGATTTAGGTTATCGCTTCCAAGTACCAAATACATCAATAGGTAGAGACTTGCAGGAGAATATTAGAAACGGGATTATTTCTAAATCCTCTTTTGCCTTCACTATTTCAGAGGAAGATTGGGTGTACACCGACAGCAATGAAGTGCCTGACAGGAGGGAGATAAAGAAAGTAAAAAGACTGTATGATGTAGCGCCTGTAACCTATCCAGCATACAATGATACAAGCGTGGCGGCTAGAAGTATGGCACATGCCAAGCAGCCCGAAAAAGACCTTGCTAAGGACTTAGCGAGCAGAGACAGTACAAAACGAAAATTAAATTTAAAATGAGTAATAGAATAAAAGCGCTAGAGGAGCAGTTGGGCGAAAAGCGCACCGCTTTACTGGCGATAGATACCACTTGTGAGAATGAGTCACGAGCGAGAACGGAGGAAGAAGTGACGAAATGGAACGCACTAGAGGCGGACATGGATACACTTAATGGTGAGCTGAGAGCAGCTAAGAAGGCGGAGGAAGCTAGAGCGGAAGAAGCGAGAAAGGTAGCGGACGCAAAGAAAGCGGCTGCCGCTGTAGCTGGTGGAAGCGAGGAGAGATTTGATAACTCTGAAACTAAGGAGAAGCAAAAAGTGATGGCGGAATATCGCTGGGCTGATGCTATTCAGGTGTTGATGGGTAAGAAGCCGCTAGATGGAGCCGTAAAAGAGCTACACGATCAGGCAGAGAACGAGGTGAGAGGCACGCGGATTGGTTACGAAGGATTGGCTATTCCAGCTTCATTCGAGAATCTTGAGCAAAGAACAGATATAGACCAAGCTACGGCAGATATTCAGCCTACAGTAGTTAATCAATTCCACGAGACTATACGCCAACGCTCGGTATTAGAGCAAGTGATTCCTAGTAATAACATAATGCGAGGATTGACGGCTGATGTGAAGATGAATAAGGTGAATAAAAATAGTGTAGCATGGGCTTCTGCTGAAAATTCAGCGGCTAGTGATGTCGGCGCTAACCCTACCTCTATCACGCTAAATCCTGATGCAAGAATTACCGGATATGTTGATATATCAAATCAAGTGATTCTACAGAATACGGACGCGGTTATCAATGCACACATGACTGAATTAGCGCGAGGTATTGCGGTGTTGCAAGATAATGCGGCCTTTTCTACAGCTAATGTATCGAATGCATACGGTTCAATCGCGGCTACTTCAGGTGTTTTAACTTTCACGGAAGCAGCGGCTTATGCCGCTCCAAGTGCGACAGTAAACGGATCTATTTATGATGATTATTTAGCGGCACTTCAGGAGCTTGCTAATGGCGATGTAGTGCCTACCGCTTTTGTGGGACACACTAAACTAATGAGTGACTTACATAAATCTCCGCGCGTGATTTCTGTAGCCTCTGCTGCTGATCCTGGAGTAGATGATGGATTGTTTAGATACAACATGGACGGAAGACCATTCTTCTTAACCACATCAAATACATCAAACGGATCAACTTCAGCGGACTTTATAGCTGGTGATTTCTCTAAAGCGTTTTTGGCTTACTTCGGTGGTATTGATATGACGCTAGACGCAATATCTACGCTATTGAACGATCAGAAGCGAATAGTAGTACACAGAAGGGTAGACCTTGGAGTGACTAGAGGTGAGGCGTTTGTGAAAGCAGTTTCATTATTATCATAATTAATTGAATATGTATAAGTGTAAGCAAAACTTCTCTTATGCTGAAAGTAAGTTTTTTAAAGGGGAGGTCTATGATGACTTCCCCTCTAAATACGCTTGGGCATTTGAGGAAATCAAAGAGAAAAAGGAAGAGAAACACGTAGGCGTGGAGAAGGTGGAAACGGCATCCAAAAAACCCAAAGCAAAGAAGCGATGATAGACTTAGGAGGCTATAAAAGAGATTTTGGTGAGGATGGGATTCTAGACTCAGACATAATTACATGGTGGAAGATTTAGGTACATGAATTTCAAATTTTACAGAAGCGGAACAAAACCAACAGCTACCACGATAGTCACAGCGGCTAACATGGAAGAGAAGCTGGCCTATTCTAGCGGGTGGAATGCAGCCACTATTGCAATGGATATCGAAGCGGCTATGGATGAGGTGGAGAAGGCGACAGATCGCGCACTACTCACTCAGACGTGGACGGGGCGCGGTGATTACTTCCCCTCTGTAATAGAGTTACCAAAAGGCCAAGCGGCTAGTGTAACTTCTCTGAAATACATACCTAGCGGTTCTAGTTCATTTACCACACTAGTAGAAGACACAGACTACATAGTAGAGCTTAACGAGGACCGTGCGCGGATCTATCCACCTTCGGGCGGATGGCCTAGCGATGTAAACACCGATAGAAAGGGCGTGGTAGAAGTGGTATGGTCTTGCGGCTATGGCGCTACACAGGCAGATGTGCCAGGATGGGCTAAGAGTATAATGATGCTGATAGCTGGACAACTAAACACCAATGGAGCTATAGAGCTTCAGAAGATGCACCTACGGCAATTAGATTTAAACAAGTTGTATTTCAATTATTCGATAAACGATTGAACAGCTTCAAAGACGATATAAACCCTAGTGAGTTTCGGTATAGTGGCACGGTAGAGTCTCCATCTATCACCACTACTAACGGCATACCTGGTGACCCTACTTGGCCAACACACGAGGCAAGTGTCCGACTAGCTAAGCTAAACCCTAGACGTGGCGGAGACGCTACGGAGGGAGGACAAACGGTAGCGGTAGCTTATGATAGTTGGCTTATCCGAGCGGAAGATAGAGCCTATACCACAGACATGAGAGTGGTGATTAATAGCATCAATTATTACATTAAAGACATTCGAAACTACAAAGGCTCTCCGCTCTTTTTAGTATTAGACACAGAGCAGCGCGACAATGAGTAAGGCCATTGCTTACATATTGAATAACGCTAGCGATGTGACGGATTTAGTGACAACTGTAACCACGCTAAGAAAAGAGCAAGGCGAGAATTTGCCCTATATCATTATTGAAGAGGAGGATGTGGTAGCACATGATTCTATGACTTCTGCCTCTACTATAGACGAGGTGAGTTTCACTATCACGGCAGTAGCCAAGCTGGAATACACCGACACCTCAGAAGGCGCTAGAGACATCTTGGATCAAGTACGCCAAACACTAGAGAGTACTTCAGATGGAACGTACAACGGTGAGACGGTAAAGAGTATTAGAAAAGAGGGCGGAGTAAGCGCCTTTATGATACAAGAAGGCGCTGGTAATGTGGTAGAAGCGGAGCAGCGATACACAATGTGGCGCACGGTAGCGCAGGGCGTGACTAATAGCGTTCCGGCTGTACTACTTACGCAAGCAGCCTATGACGCGCTGGCCTCTTATGATTCAAACACCTATTACCTAATAGACAACTCATGAGCTGGCCACTAGCTACATCATTAAGTAAAACATATCTCGGAGCGGCGAATGCTGACGATGTAGAAAAGGTGTATCTAGGGGCTACACAAATTTTTCCTTCAGGGGGTGGTGGCCCGTCTTACGACACAGCAACACAAGCCCTTTTAGATGCGGCAACTACTGATGGATACACGGCTGCAAGCGGAAGTACACTCACGGCATTAGATGCTTTCATAACCGAACTAAAAACAGAAGGAATTTGGACGCTACTAGATGCGCTTTGGCTACCAGCTACCAATGGAGATAGTGACTTTGCTACCTACAACCTAAAAGATCCTGATAGCCACCAACTAACTAAGGTTAATAGTCCAACATTCACGAGCGGCCAAGGGTTTACAGGTGGTGGAACGGCATATTTGAATACGAATTTTAATCCCAGCACAGATGGGGTTAACTACACTCTCAATAGTGCCGCCGCTGGTATTTATCAAAGAACTAATAGTAAGGTGTTAGATTATAAATTCGGATGTGTCGATTCTTTAGGGTACAGAATAGCTTCGTTGTGGAATCGTCCGTCTAGCGGGAATTTCGCAGGTATAAATTCAAGCAATCCTCAATCAAGTGGGTTACCCAATGCTGACTTAGAAAACATAGGTCTAAATTATATAAATAGAAATAGTGATTTAGTAAGCATTTACGCGGATGGCGTTTTGTTTGAAAGCGTCACCCAATCGGACAAATCAATTGTAAATGAAGAGGTATATCTTCTTGGTGCTAATGATAAAGGATCACTAGCAGTTCCCTCTTCAGATCAAATATCAATGGCCTTTATAGGCGGAGACCTGTCCTCTAAAGCCTCAGGGTTTTATTCAGCCATTCAAACCTACATGACCGCATTAGGCACACAAGTATGAATGTAATCGAAACAAATATCAAAGTGCTGGTAATACCTCAAGTGGTATATGACCATTTCGGAGGTGAGATAGTACATCCATCCAAAAGCGCAAGACTAAAAGCAAGTCAAGACCCGGATGGAGATTGGATTCTAAGCACTCAGGTACTAGACGATCCTGATTGGGATTTCTTAGATGCGGTGGAGATAGAGGGTAAAAAGCTGGATGAATATTTCAGTATCAAGAACTATAAGTATGTGGAGGAAGAGGTATGAAAATAAGACTAACGAAAAACACTAAGGACCCACGGCTAGGAAAGAGTAAAATCTTACCTAAAGGACGTGAGATAGTAGTAGATGCTAATAGCCCTTTTGTGGCGCTGTTAGACGAGGGCGCGGCGGAGCGTGTAGCGGTTGGTGAGGGTGGTATCATCATTACTAAATCAGATCAGGTAGAGGACGCGCTAGGAAAGATTGAGGAGAAAGAA
>NZ_JBOEFX010000089.1:0-709 GCF_050633125.1 Lewinella sp. | reverse complement strand
CGGGGTCTGTTGCTTCATCGTCTACATCTGACAACTTACGATCAGTAGCTGGTGAGTCATTTGAATTGTCACCTTGTAGTGCTTGCGCACTCACACAATTCACGCCTTGGAAATTGTACTCGCCAATGCCTCGCAGCATCGTGCGGGCACGGTGTACGGCATTGCCACCTTGGAGGGGGCATTGGTGTTTTAGCGTTATCATATTCATTGAATCATCGGTGTAAAATTGCCAAAATTAAATAGTCTACCCATCCAGTCTTCCTGCCTCGTGAGGGAGAACCGAGGAGGGAGCCCTTATGTGCCTCATCTAGTTCAAAGCAAATCACCCCTTCACCACCTTGCCACTAGCCAGCTGCTGCGCACCATCCCACACCTCGTAGAGGTAGATGCCGCTGGGCCAGCCGCTACCATCCACCGTGTTCCAGCCATGGAAGAGACGCTGCTGGTGTACGCGCTGCCCCGCCAGGGTGTAGTACGTGACCACTGCGTGCCGGGGGTAATAATCTGAGAGCACCACCGAAAACTGATCGGGGAATGGGTTGGGAAAGGTCTGTACCTCCACCTCCACCACGGGTGACTGCGTACCCACGGTGCCTACCTGCAAGGTCTGGCAGTAGGTATGGCTTCCATTGTCGTTGCTGACAGTAAGGCACACCTCGTAGGTGCCGTCTTGCAGATACGTATGCACGGGCGAGGTATCCTGACTCAT
>NZ_JBOEFX010000088.1:0-2359 GCF_050633125.1 Lewinella sp. | reverse complement strand
CGCTGCGCTCATCTCCTTGACGCACCCACGCCAAAAAGTAAGGTGTCATTATGAGGTGCTTAAGCCTAAAACCATCCAGCAGGATAAAGCAGTAAACATTTACCGATATCTAGCAGCGGAAACGAATAATGAAGTAATTGATGATGCGTGACTGATTGATATTTTTTATTGACAATAATATTTTCAATTGAAGGGCAAATATTTATTAATTAAATCCGCTAGTTATGTCAAATCGAAAAATATATGTTCTAAGAAAAGAAAATATTTTGTGCTGTTTAAAAATATTTTTCGAGATAAAAAAATATTATAAAATGTAAAATATTGTTGAAATATTCAGTCAATATTTTACATTAGGATGTGTTACGGATGCGCTGGCACTCGATAACGTTCTAATAACTGTGAAACGTTTTTTGTAGATGTGAAGGATTTCACTTGTCATTCTATCTCTCTATTTTGGTTAATCACTGACTGCACGTCAGTGAGCAAATAAAGAGGTATGATGATGACAGACAAACAGGATATTAATGAACCGAAAGGGAATACACCATCGGCGGTGATTGTTGAGCAAACAATGACGTCATTCACCTTTGACCCACAGTACTTTAGCCAAGAGATTGAGGAGCTAGCGATTGATCCTAAACAAGCGGAAGCGCTACTGGAAAGCCTCTGGCATATTATGGCGGGGTTTGTNNGATTTGGGGTGGGGCGTGGACAGTGTACAACTATTATTACCGGATGTGTTTGAATCGGTTGCAGAGGATTCCTCTCACTTGCTAAAGTCAACCTTGGATGATCAAACAGACGATAAACAAACGTAGGTGGCCCTATGACTAAACCACAACAAGCATTGATCTATTGCCGTGTATCGGATACCAAACAAACCATTGAAGGCAGTGGTTTACAAAGCCAGCAGCATCGCTGTGAACAGCACGCACTGGAAAAAGGCTATGTGGTTGATAAAGTCTTTCATGATGATGTGACTGGCGGCGGTGATTTTATGAAACGCCGTGGCATGGTGGCCTTGCTCACCTATCTTAAGCGACATAAGAAAACAGACTATGTGGTCATTTTTGATGATTTGAAACGCCTTGCCCGTGACACCATGGCCCACTGGCAATTGCGCTATGCCATGATGGATGTCGGGGCGACGGTAGAATGTTTAAACTTCAAGTTTGAGGACACGCCAGAGGGTGAATTTATTGAAACCCTGTTTGCGGCCCAAGGCCAGTTAGAGNNGTAAACAGATTGGGCGACAAACCAAGCAAAAAACCATTGCTCGATTAGAGGCCGGTTATCATGCCTTTATTGCTCCCGTAGGTTTTCGATATGAGAAGTCCAAAGCACAGGGCAAGGTGTTAGTTAAGGATGAACCTGTCGCCTCTATCATTGCTGAAATGATGGAGGGTTTTGCCTCTGGTCGCTTTCAAGCAAAATGTGAATGTAAGCATTTTTTAGAAAGCTCGCCTGTATTCCCGAAAACCAAAAGCGGCAAGATTGGTAATTCACAGGTAGATAAGCTCTTAAGCAACCCACTGTATGCCGGTTATATCGAATATAAGCCGTGGAATATTACTCTACGAAAAGGCCAGCATGACGGCATGGTCAGTTATGAGACCTTTCTTAAAATACAGGAACGATTGAAAGGACGTGCAAATGCTCCCGCCCGTAAAGACCTGAATAAAGATTTTGTGATGCGGGGTGCGGTCACTTGTGAATGCGGTAATCATTTAACGGCTTGCTGGTCAAAAAGTCGCAACGGTAAACATCATGCTTACTATGTGTGTCAAAACCGCAAATGTGAATACAAAGGTAAATCGATTCGTCGTGATGTACTAGAAGGGGAGTTTGAAACCTTACTGAAAAACCTTACTCCGGCTAAATCCGTGATGACGATAGCGGATAAGATGTTTCGGATGTTATGGGATTATCGCGCAACCGAACAAGGCAAGCGTCAGTCACAGATTACTCAAAAGATCGCCACCATTGAGCGCAAGCTGGATTCATTACTGGATAAAATAGTCGATGCAGAAAGTGATATCGTGGTTAAAGCCTATGAGAAAAAAATTAAAGCACTTGAAGATGAAAAGCGGGTATTAGAGGAAAAAGCAGCTCAAACCAAGCAGCCTGTAAAGCCTTTTGATGAAATGTATCGAACCGCGCTGACTTATCTTGCAAACCCCCATAAAATCTGGGCTTGCGGCGGGTTTGAGATGCGCCGAACCCTGCTGAAATTGACCTTTGAGGATAAATTGGTCTGGGATCGAAAGGGTATGTATCGAACCCCTAATTTATCCTTACCATTCAAGGTCTTAGGTGAGGTGTTTACATCAAAAAAGTTAATGGTGCCCGGGGCCGGAAT
>NZ_JBOEFX010000087.1:0-28967 GCF_050633125.1 Lewinella sp. | reverse complement strand
AAGTACTCCGACTTCCCACTTCCGACCTCCGATTTCGAGTCGAAACGTATAATCGCACTGGTACGATTGGGGTACAAGGATCATCAAAAATCAGGATCATCCAGGATGTTCGGGGTAGAATCTTGTGGCCTAGATTTGTAGCCATAGTAAATGATTTGAGCAGATAGTAACCAAACTAGTATAAACAACATTTTTGCCATAGGAGCGAAGCACATTGACAAGAATAAAAGGAACTGGGCGGTAATTTGTCCCCATAAAAGCTGACCACCCTTTTTATGTATATTGAAGTAACTGAGACTACATATGATAATCCAAATACCTGGTGATTCGATAAAGGAAATGATTAAGTCTCCGCTGCTTTCATACTTTTCAATATATCCTCTTAAACGCCAAGTACCCAATCCAAATATCTCTCTTACGAATTGTAAGACTCCCAAAAGGATAGCTATCCATAAAACGAGCTGAGGAATGGTAGGCTTTTTCATTTTACGATAGCGTTTAATTATGGCAAGTCATCCAGCAGGTCATCTCTCCATTCTGCTGGTATAATCAACTGTCTTTGGTTACGCCATACCACGGAAAAGAGGATAAGCCAGGCCAGCAGGTTAAAAGTAACGAGGGCAAACGGGTAGTAAGTGAGCAGGAGAATGACGATCATTTGTAGCGCCATCAACCACAAGGTAAGTGTACGCTTTTTAGCGTGTAGGTAGCCGTAGGTCAGCGAACTGATGATGGCGCATAAACCAGGAGAACCAAGGATAAACCACCAGAAAAAAGTATCGTTGGCCCATCCTATGTTTTCATTAAGTCCCCAGGCATCAAAACGAAAAGACTCGCGGTAAAGCTGGAAAGCACCTAGCAGTCCCAAGAGCACAATAATGATTGATAATGATCTCCTTTCGTTTGCCATGAGCAGTTTATTTCAAATCCAGAATATTACCCATGTTGTAACAAGAGCGGCAGCGCGGCTCGTATTTATCCTTTTCTCCTAATACCACCGTTGAGTCTTCAGATGAAAGCCGATAGGAATGGGTAGCCAAGTTGCCACAATGAGAACAAATAGCGTGTACTTTGGTAATGTATTCCGCTACGGCCAGCAGCCCTGGGATGGGACCGAAGGGCAAGCCTCTAAAATCCATGTCCAGGCCAGCGACGATTACCCGTTTGCCTGAAAGGGCGAGTTTTTGAACGTTTTGAATCAAATCCTGGTCAAAAAATTGTGCTTCATCAATACCTACAACGGTCACATCACCCCCTACTTTCAGGATTTTAGCGGAATGGTCGATTGGGGTTGCCAAGATAAAATTGTCATCGTGAGAAACGACCTTGACATTATCGTAACGGGTATCAACGCGGGGTTTGTAGATTTCTACTTTTTGATTAGCAAATTTGGCGCGTTTGAGGCGGCGTAAGAGTTCTTCGGTTTTTCCCGAAAACATGGAGCCGCAAATCACTTCAATCCAGCCACTGCGTTGTCCACGAAAGAAAGGTTCTAGAAACATATAGGTAAGCTTTAGCCCGAAAGATAGGGCAGCTTCACAATTTTACCCAAGAAAAACGGGTTATCCTTAGCACAATAACAGATAAGCCTTTATTTTTGGGCTCGTTCTGAAAATATCCCGTCAAATTACTAAGACGTCTGTCAACTACATGGACCTACAACAAGCGAAGATTCTACTAGAAAAAATCAATGCCCTTCACAAATCCGTTAGCCTGGATAAGGGAGATGTTTCCAATATTGAGCGCGATTTGATGCTCAGCTATATTCGCCAATTCTATGAGGCTTACCTCAATACAGATACCAGTGTGGCACCACAGCCGATGAGTAAGGCGGTGCCACCTCCACCACCGCCGCCTGCCCCTGCACCACCAGTAGAGAAAACAGTTTCGGAGCCACTGCCTCCTAAAGTAGAGGTGGAGCCTGCCCCTGCGCCGCCGCCACCTCCTCCAGCACCAAAGCCTGCGCCGGTTGTTGAAACACCACCTCCAGCTCCTGCACCGCCACCTCCTGCTCCTGCAAAAAAGGTTGCTAGTAATGGTGTTGAAGCACTATTTAAGCATAAAGCAGCCAAAGAACTTTCTGAGAAATTGAGCCAGCAGGCAATTACTGATCTTACTCGGGCGATGTCTATCAATGATAAACTGCTTTATTCCAACGAACTATTTGGCCGTGATATGGCCGCGATGAATGAAACACTCCAGCAGCTTAATAAATTGGGAAGTATGGAAGAAGCTCGCGAGCTACTCATTGATATTGCCGAGAAAAATGACTGGACAGAAGATGAGCGCACCGATGTAGCGGAGAGTTTCATCAAGCTGATAAGAAGGAAGTATTAGCCGATTAGACGAACTTCATTCTGTAATCGGCGCTCACCTTGCCTTTTTTGATGTTTTCAAGCTTCCGCTTGATGAGTCGTTTCTTGATGGGTTTGAGATATTCAGTGAAGAGTATACCATCGGTATGGTCGTATTCGTGTTGGATCACACGGGCGTTGAGGCCAGTGAAGGTTGCTTCTTGTTCCTCAAAGTTTTCGTCTACCCAGCGTAGGCGAATATTAGCAGGGCGTTCTACATCCCCGCGGACATCGGGAATACTTAGGCAGCCTTCTTCATAAGGCCATTCTTCGCCTGATTCTTCTACCTTTTCAGCATTAATGAAGGTCATTTTGATACCTTCTGCCTCTCTGCCTTCTTCCATCATTTGGACCGTGTCGACGACAAAAAGTCGGATAGCTTTACCGATTTGTGGAGCAGCCAGTCCTACGCCATTAGCGTGGTACATGGTTTCCCACATGTCTGCAATAAGTTTTTCCAGCTTAGGATATGCTGCGGTAATGGGTTGCCCCATTTTTTTTAAAACTGGTTGCCCGTAGGCGTAAACTGACAATAACATAAAACCATATTAATAAGATTCTCTAATATTTCTTGTGTTTGAAGTCAATCGAAAACAAAAATCACGCTTCTTATCAGTCGCTTAATATTTTTGCTTTTTTTGACCACAAAAAATATCAGAGAAGGATTAATAATTATTCGCTTCAAGGTATTCCTGCAAAATGATAGTGGCTGCGATTTTATCCACCAGCCCTTTTTCTTGCCTTTTTTTGCGTTTGAGGCCACTTTGCATGATGGCTTCTTTGGCCATCACAGAAGTATAACCTTCATCTTGCAAGACGAGTTTAAGCTGCGGGTATAATTTTTCCAATTTTCGTTTTAGCCCGATAACGTGGGGCGTAACTTTGGTTGGATTACCATCCGCATGGCGAGGTTCTCCGATAACGACGGTTTCAACCTCTTCTTCCGAAAAATACTTTTCCAGATAAGAAAGTAAATCCTGTGTTGCCACAGTATCTAATCCATTAGCGATGATCTGGAGTGGATCTGTCACTGCCAGGCCGGTGCGTTTGGTGCCGTAGTCGATTGCTAAAATTCTTGCCACAGCGCAAAGATAGGCACAATAACTGACGGGGAATTAATAAATAGGTGAGGAGTTTTACAAGGCGACCTTTGCTAACAGTTGATTTTTAAATTATGCACATGGTTTAAAGCTCTTTTTAAGGAAAATATTTGCGGATGTGTTTGCTGTTCATTTTTATCATTACCCTGACCAAAGCCCACGAAAGGATAAGGCAAAAAACACCTGTTCCTAGAAATTGGAAACGAGCTACTTTTAGGAATTGGCTGGTTAAACCCTCTCCTCCTATGGGGAAATTAGGAAGGATGCTTACTAATTGCTGTTGATAATTTTTGCTACTGTAGAAAAGGAAAAACAATAACAGCGCGAGCAGTATACTTATCGTAATAGTAAATAAAATCCGCCCCGATTTACGTCGCCTTAATAAATTCAAGGCCGTAATCAGAAGTAGAAATGAACCAACGATACTACTCGTTAAAACAATGGTTAGGAGTGCTTCCGTTTTTTGTTTTACGGCCGTAAAATCATGCTCAAAGGCTTCGGTCCCTTGAAACATCATTTCTTGAGTGGCGGTGATCTGTTGAAAAGAAAGCCATTTGAAACAAGAGAAATAGAGGGCAATAAAAGAAAAAACAATGATAACCCAGGCACTTGTCGAAATGAAGGCTTGATCCTTAATTTCTTGAGAGGTCACGTTTTTCACAGTGTTAATTTTGACTATTATTCAATAATTAGATGAGGGACTTCTTCTAGTTTCCAGTCAATAACCAAGCCTTTAGCCAACCTTTTGGCTACTTCTGTACCGTAGAGATATTCGCAGAGATACAGGGCAGCTTCAAAGGATTTAGCACCGCCAGCGGAGGTGATGTATTTACCATCGTGGACAAAGAGCACGTTTTCCCGGATATCATGATCAGGATAGCGTTCTCGCATAGCTGGGATGTCACTAGGGAAGGTGGTACTTACTTTGTTTTGAAGTAATCCGGCTTCGGCTAAAACAAATGCACCATCGCAGTGGCTGGTAATAAATTGAGCTTCACTAGCTGCCTGACGAACAAAATCAAGCATTGCTTCGTCTTCTAAATCACTGTCAAGGTGATGTTCCGCACTAGGGACAACCAGGATGTCGATAAGAGGAAGACTATCGTTGAGATAATCGAAGTGAGGGAGGATTTGTAAGCCTTCAAAGGTCGTTATAGGCTCAAGGGTATTGGCTACCAGGAAAGTATTCATGGCCTTGATGCTGTCACGAAAAATAGTGTGCTGGAAGATGTCGTAAGGAGCAGTCAGTTCGGTGTTGTATACGCCATCCATAACCAGGAAAGCAACGTTGTAGCGGTTGGGCTCAAGTATTAGGCTTGGCTTAGATGGGCGCGCCTCTGTAGATGAATTAGTGGGGGGATCCGAATCCAGGGTAGAAGTACAGGCAGTGAAGAGCAAGAAACTGCTGCTAAATAATAAGACGATATAGTGTTTCATTCTGCTGTTTTAGGAATTTTAATGGATTAAATAGAGAGAGATAATGGAACGTGTTTTGAAATGTAAGATGGAGGCTGGATATAGAAGCCCCAAGTGGAGGGCCCACCCTCAGCCAGATCGCCGAAACCGCCTCTTGGTCAATCGACCATAACGGGCGTGCGCCTATATCTGCTGCTAAGTTAGCAACAGCCAATCAATACGCTAAAAAAATCCGTTGAAATTCCCACATGACAAAAGTGGGGGTAATACCGCTGATTATCTTGGTGTGATGTCAGTTCACTAAGATTCTATAAAGGTATATATTTTCTTGATAAAACAAACAAAATAATATAAAATTTCAATATTTGATTTTTTTTGTTGATAGATAGAGGTAGCCAAAGTCCGTAGCCTGGGTACAAGGCAAGCAGCCTCATGCCTTGTAAGTATAGCGTGTAAGCAGGATAAGTTTATACTAAGTACTTTTTACCAAAACTATGAGACGCAAAGTGTTCAAGTTGAATAACACTTACATTTAGGCCTCGTTAAGGTGCCGGATTTGGAATTTGGGCATGCACTTCATTAATGGCTTTGATCACTTCTTCAGAAAGTTGTATGTCAATGCTATCAATGTTTTCGGCAAGCTGCTGTAGGTTGGTTGCACCAATGATGTTGCTGGTAATAAATGGCTGGTCATTCACAAAAGCTAGGGCCATTTGTGTGAGGGTCAGGTCATTAGCTTGAGCAATTTCGAGATAGCGGCGAGTGGCTTCCCAGGATTGTTCCGAACTGTAGCGTTTTACATGCTTGTATTTATTCAGCCGGTTTCCTGGCTCATCGGTTTTTAGGTGGTATTTACCGCTAAGCATACCGGCCCCCAAAGGAGAATAGGGGAGAAGTGTAACCTCTTCGCGGATGCTCATTTCCGATAAGCCAACTTCAAAAGTTCGATTTAGCAAGCTGTAAGGGTTTTGAATACTTACACATCGAGGCAAATCATGAGTTTCGGAAAGGTGTAAATACCGCATCATTCCCCAAGGCGTTTCGTTACTCAACCCAAAGTACCGAACTCTGCCACTTTTGATGATACTGTCTAGGTCGGTAAGTACTTCTAAGAAATTATCTTCCCATTCGTCGGTTTTATCATGCTTGTAATCACGTTGCCCAAAAAAGTTGGTCTGGCGGCTTGGCCAGTGCAACTGGTATAGGTCAAGATGGTCCACCTGCAACCGCTTTAGACTAAGGTCCAAGGCTTCCTCAAGGTTAGCTTTACTAAAACCAAGTTGGGGGCGGATATGCTGGGCGAATGGGCGGTCACCAGCAATTTTGGAAGCCAGAACCAAATCCTTACGCTTGCCCGTTTTTTGTAGCCAGTTACCAATGAAGATTTCTGTATCGCCCTGAGTGCGGGGTTTTACAGGGGAAGGGTAGAGTTCTGCCGTGTCAAAAAAGTTGACACCCCGGTCAACAGCAAGATCCATCTGAGCATATCCTTCGGCTTCAGTGTTTTGCTCACCCCAGGTCATTGTACCGAGGCATATTTTACTTACGTTAAGATCGGTGCGGGGTATAGTTTGGTATCTCATGTTTTGCTAAATGGTACGGATGATCGCTAATAATTTTTGAAAATGCTGGCCGTCTGTAAATGGGTTCATTACCGTAGCTCGAAGCCAACGTTCGTTATTGATGACGGTTTGCACAATGTAGAAACTGCCGAGCTCTACTAATCGTTGCCGAATTTGGCCGTTTTTTATGTCCCATTCTTCACGCGGTATTCCGGTGTACCGGAAATTAAGGATATTGGCTTCTGGCTGAACAGCCAACTCAAAATCGGGGGCCTCGCTTAGTATTTGAGCAAAATTCCGTGCCTGATCATAAAGCCGATCGACGTTGTCACTGAAAATACGGGGCCCATGGCACCTTAGCGTAGCATATACTTTGATGGAAAGCATGAGCTTAGTACACTCGAAAGTACGCTTGCCAGAATGATACCACTCAGGGGATTGTTCTGCCTCCCAAAGGTATTGTGCTCGCTGAATAAAGGTATCGTAAGAACGATGGCCTTCTTTGAACAAGAGAGCTGTATTTAGTGCAGGTGTCATCAGCATTTTGTGATAATCGAGCACAATAGTATCGGCCCGCTCTATCCCTGTTGCCAAGTGTTTGTATTTGTCAGAAAAGGCTACTGCTCCTCCATGAGCACCGTCAATATGAAACCAAAGTTGATGCTGCTCACAAAAGTCTGCCAGTGTATTCAGGTCGTCGTAGGAGCCCGTAGCGGTAGAGCCGGCACAACCGATCAGTGCAATAGGAATACGCCCTTTAGTAATAGCCTCCTGATAGTGATCTTCGAGCAATTCTGTACGGATTTTAAACTGCTCATCTACGGGGATTTTAATGATTCCTTCGCTGCCCATCCCCAATATTCGAGCAGCTCGATCCACGCAATAATGCGCCTCCTCAGAAACCATGATGGCCAGTTTTTCTTCATGGCCTTTCGTCCATACTTGCTGAGGGGCTTTAGCAGCACGGGCAGCAAGCAAAGCAGTGAGATTGGCAAGTGTTCCACCTGAGGTAATAAAGCCGCTAGCGGTTGCGGGATAACCAATTTGTTGAGCAGTAAAATCGGTAACTACTCGTTCTAAGGCATTGGAGGCCATGCCCATTTCATAAACACCTGTACCGTTGCTGAGGATATCTGAGACCATCCCTGCTAAGGCATTTACAGGCGCAGGTACCGACACTTGGTGCCCAATGTAATGAGGGTGATGCAAGTGAATGGAATGCTCCAGAATATCCTCAAAGAAAGTCAAAGATGCTCCTTCTTTTCCGGCTTTAGCAAGGTCATTTTGCCAAAATTTCAACTCCTCTTCTGGCTCTCGGTAATTAATCAATTGCTGATTTTCCGGATCTTGGGTCTTTTCCAAATGGTCGGCTAATAAGTCGATGAGTTGGTGGCCCAGTGCCCGGAAATTGGCGGGGCTATAAGCCTCTGCTAGGCGATCTGTTATAGTGTCTTGTGCCATTGGTAGGAGGTTGAGTAGAGGACTTTTAACGGGGTGTTCGATAAAAGTTCAGCTAAGCGCTTAGTTCAAAAACGGGTTGTTTTTGCGCTCATAACCTATACGGGTAGCTGGGCCATGTCCAGGGTGAACAGTAATGTCATCACCTAAGGGGAGCAACTGTGTTTTGATGGCATTGATAAGTGTCGCATGGTCTCCTCCAGGTAGATCACTCCGGCCGACGCTTCCATAGAAGAGTACGTCTCCTGCAATCACAAATTTATCTGCTGCACAGTAAAAACTCAAACTGCCAGGTGAATGACCCGGTGTAAGCAACATTTCCAGGCTAGTGTTTCCGAAGTTGATTGTTTCTCCTTCTTTAAGGAATTTACCGGGCTCTGGGCTTTCTTCGGGGATAGGCAGGCCGTACATCTGACAAACCATGGGCACGGCAGCCAGGACTTGAACTTCTAATGCGTGAATTTCCAAGGGAAGTTGGTAAGTCTCTGCAACAAACTTATTACCAAACACATGATCCAGATGGCAATGAGTGTTGATAAGCCGGACAGGGCGCAACCCGAGTTCTTCAATCTTCGTGCGAAGTGCCTGCTTTTCGTGCGTTTCAAAACAACCGGGATCGAATATGATACACTCGCGGGTTTCATCGTATACGATATAGGTGTTTTCCTGAAAAGGATTAAATGTCATTTGCACAACTTGTGCCATAGTTTTCCTGTTTTATAGTAGCTGATCTAAAGTTTTTCACTTCCTTTTTATTGAAAAAAGGGATATCTTAAGTCCTGTTTAAGACCAAGTCTCAGTTATATTCCTACAAAAGTAGCCAAATACTGTAGGTCACTAAACAAAATGCCCCGTTCAGGTATTGATTTTTTAGCATCTTCCGCTTTCCCCCTATTTTTGTAAAAATACTGCTATGCGCAAACTACGCTATCCTTTCCTCTCTTACTTAAGTATATTTTGCCTTTTGGCAACTAGCCAGTTGCTCATGGCGCAGACCTCTCAGGTGACCTTTGGGAAAAACAGGGTACAGCATCATCGCGATTTTGATGAGTGGATGGAGTATGAGAGCGATAACTTTATTACTTATTGGTATGGAGAGGCACGGAATATTGGGCAGTCGGTAGTACAGATGGCAGAGTACGATTTTGCGTATATCCAAAGTATTCTGGAACATAGGATGAATGAAAAAATTCAGATCATCACTTATGTCGATTTGACGGATCTGAAGCAGAGCAATATCGGGAATGATGAGGCTTTTACCAATGTAGCAGGGCAAACAAAAATAGCAGGTAATAAAATCTTTGTCTATTTCAATGGTGATCATAATGATCTGCGGCGGCAAATTCGGGAAGGGATTGCTTCTGTTTATCTGGAAGCCATGCTTTTTGGTGCAAATTTGCAGGAGATCGTACAAAATGCAGTCCTGTTGAATCTGCCAGATTGGTTTAAAGAAGGTCTGGTAGGCTATATTGGCGAAGAATGGAATACCCAGCAGGATGACCAATTGAGGCAATTGTTAAGCTCAGGGCTTTACCCTGGGTTTGAAGAAATGGCCGTAGATTACCCCAAGCTGGTAGGCCATGCTTTTTGGTATTATATAGCGGAATTGTACGGCAAACCAACAGTCTCCAATTTGCTTTATCTGACCCGGATTAACCGCAGTGTCGAAAGTGGTTTCCTCTATGTCTTAGGAACACCTTACCAGATTACACTAAATGATTGGCAAGGTTATTTTGAAAAAAGATATGCCATTGATTCTCAGAACAGAAATGCTCCAGAGGGACAAGAGGTAGTGATAAAGAATAAGAAAGAGCTTCCATTAACTCAATTGAAAATTAGCCCGGATGGGCAGCGAGTGGTTTATGTGATTAATGAGATTGGCCGTTACAAGGTCTTTATGCAAGATGTGCAAACTGGTGAGCGGGAAATGATCTTCAAGAGTGGCTTCCGCAATGCAATCCAGGCAACGGATTACAATTATCCGATATTGGCATGGAACCCCAGCGGTCAAGAGCTTGCCATTTTGTATGAAAACCGTGATCGTCCTCGCTTATTGCGCTATAATTTATTGGAAAAGAAAGAAATAACGGAAGAGCTAAGTACCGAGTATCACAGGGTCTATAGTGTTGAATACGTCAATCCTTCGACAATGGTGTTTTCGGCAGCAGTAAGGGGTTTTTCTGATATTTTTCTCTACTATCCTGCTACGCGCCAGTCACAGCGGATTACCACTGATTTTTGGGATGACCTCGACGCTGTGCCGGTTAAAGTCAGGGATCGTACCGGGATATTGTTTGCCTCCAATAGGGCAACGACTTCTCTGGAGGCTAAAGGCCTGGATACCATTCTGCCCATTACCACTTTTGATTTATTCTATTACGACCTTACCAACAGGCCAGGGGAGTTGGTGCGAGTGACAGATACACCACTGGCCAATGAACGGCAGCCGATTGGTATTGATACTACCTATTTTGCTTATCTCTCCGATCGGAGCGGGTTTTACAATCGTGAAGTTGGTTACCTGGAAGATTATATTGATCACTACGAGCAACGTATTGAGTTAGAAGATGGGACAGAAATCGTTCTGCACGCTGATTCGAGCCTCACCATGTTGGATACTACCTTGATTGATACAATTGTCGTTTATCCTATTGTCAAAGAACGAGCAGTAGTGGCAGCGTCCACGAACTATGATAAAAACATTTTTTACCAAAATGTAGCCCTACGTACAGGGAGGGTACTAGAATATTTCCCTAGCCCAGGTACAGCCCCAGGGACGATATTACTACGTCAATTGGATGCAGCTACCACTCCGGCTGTCAATAACACGATTTTCCAGAATGACCGAAAAGTTGTTTTAGCAAAACAGGAAATGACGCTTGTGCCATCAGGCTTAGTCGATACACAGTTGGTGGAAGATTTACCCCCTAGCGAGCAAGAGCTGAACATTGAAACACTACCACCGCCAGAAGAATTTATTCCAGAATTACCTCCAGCTCCAGCTGCCGTTGATAGTACCGAGATCATTGATATTGATAATTACCTGTTTCAGAGTGAATTTTCGGAACAGGAAACTTTTGCGGAGCCAAAGCCAGAGACAGGTACAGCGCCTGTAAACCCAGCTTCGTCATTGGAGGATATCAATAATTTTGACCCCATCCCCCAGAAGGCGGCTACCGTAAGGGATAAAACAAATAGTGATGTTTATCGCTTCCGGCCAGGGCGGATTACACCTTACCGGACGACCTTTCGGACGGATTTTGTGACTTTTAATATGGACAATGGTCTGCTGTTCGAAGGCCTGGATAGTTACGCTGCCAACCCTGATGGATTCAATACCCAGCCCCTGAGTTTATTACTAAAAGCCAACTTTAAAGACCTTTTTGAGGATTATGTAGTAGAGGGAGGGGTGCGCTTGCCCACCAGTTTTAATGGTACAGAATACTTTCTTACTATGCAGAGTCGTAAGCGCCGTTTAGACCATTATTATGCGATTTATCGTCGTAATCAACGATTCTCAGAAGAAGGGGAGTCTTTTGTTCCGTGGAGGAAAGAAAATAATGTGGTGCTCGGTCAGTATGGTGTTCGCTTTCCTTTGGATATTTTCCAAAGTCTGCGTGCAACGAGTACAATCCGCCGGGATAGGGTACAATACTTGGCAACCGACCAAACGGCGTTGGAGGATGCTCCCGCTCCGGATCGTACCCAACGGATTGGTTTGCGATTGGAGTATGTGTTTGATAATACACTTGACCTAGCACTTAACCTACGTCAGGGTACACGAATGAAGTTCTATACCGAGTACTACAAGTCTTTTAGTGCTACCCTAGACCCTAAATTTGAATTTGATGTAGCGCGTGGCTTTATGGGCGTAGCCGGGGTAGATGCTCGTCATTACCTTAAAATTGACAAACGTTCTATACTGGCCTTCCGCCTGGCAGGTGCTGTTTCTTTTGGACGGGACAAGGTGCTTTACTATTTAGGAGGTACAGACAATTGGTTGTTGCCCTCGTTCAATAATAATATTCCTACACCATCCGACCCTGCCGGTTTTGTTACTTTAGCTAATAATCTTAGAGGTTTTGATATTAATATCCGCAATGGTAATGCTTATGTTTTGACCAATGCAGAGCTTAGGGTACCGGTCTTTCGCTACTTCTCCGAACGCATTCGGTCTCCATTCTTCCGCAACTTCCAGGCCGTCGCTTTCTTTGATGCCGGTACTGCCTGGAGCGGACCAGACCCCTATAGCGATGAAAACCCACTGAATACCACCACGTTCCCGGAAAACCCAACGGTCTTTAGTCCGGTTACTGCTCGGGTTGTTTATTTCCGCGATCCATTGGTATTTAGTTACGGAGTGGGAGCAAGGATGCTCCTCTTTGGATATCTAATTCGTGTTGACTACGCCTGGGGCTTGGAAACGCGCCTCGTGCAAGATCCCAAATTGCATATTTCTTTAGGCTTGGACTTTTAGTATTTGACCACATCGTCAAATGTTTTCTGAACAATATGACGATGTGGTCAAAACACTTACTCATTAAGCCCCAACGCTTACGCAAACAGGGTAGAGAAGAAGGACGATTCCCTGTAGGTTTGAATCAAAACAACCTGCCATGGAAAACAAAAGCCGTCTTATTCTCCTCTTCCCTTTGTTGTTTGTCTTACTTACCATCCACGCCATGTGGTTCTATTGGATGTAAGCAGGCCGTGGACATTACTCTGTACAGTTCCGAATAAAATCAGCAACATCTTCCTTGAATTTAATCAATGAAGGTTTATGGGTATACATCATGTGACCAGCTTCGTAGTACTTCATAATAATGTTGTCCTTTAGTTCTGGTTTTAGCCCCAAGTGATCGATGGTGTGTTCTACCCCGTAAAAAACAGTTGCCAAATCATAGTAACCATTCAGGATAAGTACCTTCATGTTGGGGTCTTGCGTAAGGGTAGCCGCCATGTCTGGTGCTGTGTTTACAGCTGCATTGGCGTTCCATATAATGTTGCCTTGATGGCTCCAGTCCCATTTAAAGCCATCTCTACGGCCAGCGGTAATGGTGTACATAAGGTCTTTACTTACGCCAAGTTCGCGATGGAAGTAGTCCAGAAACCTAGTGATGTAAGCCGGAGAAATCGCCCTGCTTTGCGGATCATAATCAGCAAACTGACTGAGCAAATCTTCGTTGGTGCCTTTGTAGCGAGAATCCAGTCGACCAACGGTCATTCCTTCTTCCCGGAGTAGTTCCTGAAAGTATTCTCCTGCTTTTACGCGCAGATCAGCACGTAGCCAAAATTCCTTGCTCAAACCGGAGTACATCGCTAAGCGCTCTGCAACTTCCTGCTTCCGCTCCGCGCTGATTTGATCTCCCAGGAAAAGCGCAGGAACGTATTCCTCTACCGTAAATTTCCGGACCTCTTCAAGGAAAAGCTCCAGGTCACCGTGCCGTGTCAGGCTTTTTTTATGGTACCAGGCCGTAGCAGCATAGGTAGGGAAATGAGCAATGTAAGGCATGTCGTCATTTGGAGGGAACAAAAGTGTTCGGAGGTCAAATACCGCAGAAACCATAATGACGCCATTCATTGCAATACCTTGTGAAAGTAAATGCTTCATCACACCTGCATTCCGGAAGGTGCCGTAACTCTCTCCTAGTAGAAACTTAGGAGAATTGAGCCGGTCGTTCTCAATCAAATACTGGGTGATGAAAAGACTGATACTGCGAATATCTTGGTCAACACCCCAGAAATCTTTGAATTCGGCCTTACCAGTAGGAATACTAAGTCCGGTTCCTACGGGGTCGATCATCACCAAATCCGCAATGTCTAGGATGGAGTACTCATTATTAACGAGTGGGTAAGGTGCTGCTGCTGTGAAATCGGGGTCATTGACTACAATACGCTTGGGGCCCAATACGCCCATGTGCAACCAAAAGGAAGAAGAACCAGGACCGCCGTTGTACGCAAAGACAATAGGCCGGTCGGGAGTGCCATTTTTTTGAACATAACTGGTGAAGCCAAAGAGGGCAATCACCTCATTGTTTTCATCACGGAGTTGCATCGTGCCGGCCTTGGCCGTTAGGGGAATATTTTTGCCATTGATGGTGACTTGCTGGTCTGTCGTACTCACTTCAGCAGGCAGGACGACAACAGCGGCTTTATCTTCCTGAGCATTAAGCAGTAGGCAACAACAAATACTGAAAATAAGGAGAATGGATTTTTTCATGACTAGTCGATTAGAAAGTGAATAGCTAAATTACCATCCTTCTTTCTAATGAACTAATTACACCATCCCTTCTTCCATCTTGGCAGCATTTTCAGCAAGCTGGAGTGCTTCGATGACTGGGCCTACCTGGCCTTCTATAATCTGATCAAGATTGTAAAGGGTAAGGCCGATACGGTGATCGGTGACCCGGTTTTGAGGATAGTTGTAGGTTCTGACCTTGTCAGAACGGTCGCCTGTACCTACAAGACTCTTGCGTTTAGAGGCCAACTTGTTTTCGTGTTCTTCCCGCTTTTGTTCCTGAATACGGCGGAGCAGTTGGGTCATTGCGATCTCCTTGTTTTTGTGCTGAGAACGGCCGTCCTGGCTTTCGGAAACAGTACCCGTAGGTAAGTGGGTGATCCGAATGGCGGATTCTGTTTTGTTGACGTGCTGACCACCCGCGCCGCTGGCCCGGAAGGTGTCAATTTTAAGATCGGATTTCTTGATGTCTACATCTTCCATCTCCAACTTGGGCATGACAACAACGGTGGCTGCCGAGGTATGTACTCGGCCCTGAGACTCTGTCCTGGGAACCCTTTGTACCCGGTGTGCACCAGACTCAAACTTGAGGCGTCCGAATACATCTTCTCCGCTTACTTCTACTACTACCTTGTTGTAACCGCCAGCACTTCCTTCGTTTTCGTAAAGCAGCTCGTATTTCCAGCCCATCTCATCGAAATAACGAGAGTACATCCGTAGTAAGTCTCCCGCAAAAATACTGGCTTCGTCACCACCAGTGCCAGAGCGTATTTCAAAGATAACATCGCGTTCATCTTCTGGGTCACGAGGAATTAGCATGACCTTGATCTCCTCCTCCAGTGTTTCTCTTTGAGGCTTTAGTTCCTCCATTTCCATCTCTGCCATCTCTTTCATCTCCGGGTCACGGAGCATCTCTTTGGCCGTTTCTATATTACCAAGCAACTCTTGGTATTGATGATAAGCTTCTACAACAGGTTGTAGCTTTTTGTATTCTTTGTTGACCTTCTGAAATCGATCCATGTCAGTGATGACAGAAGGATCTGATAACTGTTCTTCCAAATTGCGGAAGCGATCGTGAATGGCAGCTAATTTATCTAGCATAATGTTAAATTGGAAGGGTAAAGTAAAGCAGTGATTCAAAAAAGGAGATAGGGTAGCTGTAGGCTACAAGATAAGATGGCTGTCAAAGCAGCTAATAGAACCAAATGGCCGGAAACATCATACTTTACTTTTTTGCGACCGCAAAGGTACGGAAAACTTTAGATAGCTTCAATAATAAGCAGCGGCAATTAGTTCCTTCAGGTTTATCAACAATGCTTTAATAAGAGGAATTGATAGCCTATTCTGGTAGTGTTACCCTACGTTGGTTGCTGCCATCAGTATTAATGAGGAAAAATCCATAATCTGTATCAAATTGGCAGTAGTCATGGTATTTCCGAGAGGCTTTATTGAATAGAATTTCGTCCCTGTCTGGGTTAAAGCTTAAAAATTTAAAATGCTCTTGGTATAACCTTTCTCTAATTATTTCATAATTACCACTAACGAGGTCTGTTTTTCCTATAGTTCCGAGGGCACACCAAAAAATTACATTGTCTTCCTGAGAGAATGCCGTATTAATAATTAATAAGTCGTTATTGTGAGTATTCGTTAAATGATGTAAAAAAGTTACTTCTTCCGTATTCAGGTTGTAATAATTCAGGCTAGTGGTAAAAGGAAGAGAGGTGTCTGCAACGAGGTAGCATATTCTATGTTCATCCATCCACGAAAAAGCAGCAGCACCTGCCAAGGCATCAAGAGTATCTAAAACTATTCCATCTGCATCCATTAAGAGGTAATAATTACGTGCTCCTATGCTTTTATTGTAGAGCATTTTACTGCCATCAGGGCTCCACTTTGGGTAACGATTGTAATCACCACTAAAAGTGAGTTGTGTAAGGCTATCTCCATTGGGTTTTATTTTCCAAATATTTTGGTCATTACCGGTGTACACTAAATAATCATTGACGCCCCAGTTTAGTCCGTATAATGCGTTATTGGCAATCAAGCGTTTTTCGTTTTTACAAAAATCAGCCACCCATAGTTCATAAGTCAATTGTTGGGTACTATTGTCATACTGGTAGTAAGCGATTTGATCAGGATTTGTAGGGTTGAAACAGGGGTAAAAGTAATCGTAGGGAATTGCTGTAGAAAAAATTTCTTGACAATCAATCGGGCAGTCGATGCATGCTGCTATCGATGAATCGATCACTTCCAGCGCTGGCATCGTATAATCATCGATTGTTGTTACACAATCATTTATTTGCAGCAGTTCATCATCGCAACAGGCACTTAGGCTAAATATGGCGACCAATAATAGCATTCCCTTTTTCATAGCTTGACGATTGTTTAAACAAGAAGCCTAATTACAAAGGTTAAACTAGTTGTGTTCTCCATCCGCTGCATCTAGGCTGTCCTGGATAGATGTTTTCTCCTTATGCCACAATTGATTCACAAATAAAATCGGGAATAATCCCGGTGGAGCGAACCCGAATATCCACTTCTTTTTCGCTGGTGTTACCAGAAAGTACGAGCATGGTCATTACTCCAAATTTGTTACCCCCCAAGATGTCAGTATGCAGGGTGTCGCCTACCATTAGGATGTCGCTCTTGTCAAACGTCCCGTATTGATTGATGTTTTCAAAAGCATGATTAAACATTTGGGTATCAGGCTTGCCGAAATGGATAAACTTCCGGTTGAGGATACTTTCTACCAACTTGGCAATCCCGCCAGTGGCAATCGAGACATCATTTTTAGCTACAGGGTAGAGTTTGTCTCCATTGGCAACGATAGCCGGAATGTTTTGCTTACGCAAAAGGTTAACGGTAGTATTTATGTCGTGGTTCCAGTCAAAGCCTTCGTCATCAAGAAAAACCATCGCAGTGACATCGTCACAGTTGTCGAGATCCAGCGAGCTTACGGGCACGGCCCGGAGATCAGCATCTAAAATATAATGAGCAGAGTTGGCAGTACCTAAATAAGCCACTCGTCCGCTGTTGACTTTTTGGGCCAGAAACATTTTGGCCATCATGCCGGAAGTGATGACCTCTTCCGGCTGAATGCCAAGCAGTCCTTGTTGGGCAAAGCGCTCTGATTGTTGTTCTGGACTGCGGGAGGCATCGTTGGTCAGGATTCTGATGACTTTGCCCCGCCGACGCAGCTCGTTGATGTTGGCTTCAACTCCAGGAATGAGGCCTCGATGGTTTTTGACGACTCCGTAAGAATCTAAAAAAATCGCTTTGAAGCCGTCTGCAATGTCTAGAAAAGAAGCGTTGTGCATTTCTGAGGTTTGGTTCGCTGACTGTCTTTTGGGCTAATGAAAAAAACGGTCAGAGAAGATGATATTTTATAGTCCTAGTGTCTGTAAAATTTTATCGGCGGAAAACACTTGCTCGATATTTGGTAAATGTTGCTCGAAAACTTCGTGTTGAAGCTGAGCAGCAATAGATTTACGGAAGAAGTAATTGCCTTCGCGAACGACATAGTTCAAGAGGAAAAAACGATAAGCCTCTGGCAAAAATAAAATTTCCGATTTAGTGAGAGGGTAGATTTCGTGGTAATGCTTTAAAAATAATAGAAAGCGGTCTTCCATGAGGGTGTCTACATTGTAGGTGAATAGCGTACGATCCCCTACATTGGAGACAATTCTGCTGATAAAATAAAAGTCAACGATTCGTGAACTCATTCTGAACCAATCGTAGTCCCAGCGGGAATAAAATTTACCATTCGAAGACATAGAAAAATTTCCGATGTTCCAG
Source organism: Lewinella sp. (assembly GCF_050633125.1). NCBI lineage: Bacteria > Pseudomonadati > Bacteroidota > Saprospiria > Saprospirales > Lewinellaceae > Lewinella > Lewinella sp. The sequence continues at coordinate 11,044 of NZ_JBOEFX010000087.1, read as the reverse complement.
TCAACAAAAACTGGGATTTTTTCAAATCCGTGGACATTGATTTTGTAGGTGTTGTTTAGAAAAAGGTCACACTGCTTTTTGATGTAATCCGCGTGTTGAGGAAACTCATCGTCGACCTCTAGTAGCAGTTGATTAATGTCTGTGGTCATGTTTTTGGAGGTAATCGGCAGCGTATGCCGAATCAGGCTACAGCTTTTGTGAAACTCCGCAAACTCTTTGCCCAACTGGGCGATATCTTGGTCTTCTAAGCGGCGGGGCAGGCTCTTCTTAATTTTAATCGGGCGAAAGAAGACCACCCAAGCATCAATGATATCGTTCTGGAAACGATGGAAAAACAATTGATTACCCTTCATCAATGCCCGAGAGAGGAAATTCTCGTAGCGAACAGGCAGATTGTTAGATAGTGCATTAATGATCGTGTGGTCTTCTACGAAATGCTCATATTTTCCGAAATAAGAAAGCTTTGCGATGATATTGTTGCCATCCTCCAAACGAATTTTGTAGACATGGTTGGTCGATACCATAGCGCTGATATCGGTAATGCGCTTGATGGGACGGGTACTGTCGTAGGCCATCCAGGCGTAACGAATAATAGTAAGGAAATCCATAATTGTGGTAAGGGCTAATTTTTGCGGAAGATAGCAAGAATAAGAGTTCTTTGAAGGTCTTCAATAACAAAAAACGGACTCCGGCGTTTACCGATAAAACATTCTTATTATGAAGTACGGATTAAGTACGCTGCTATTATTGGTGACCTTTGTATGCGCACAGGCACAATCTCCAATTGGTATTTGGAAGACAATCGATGATAATTCGGGCGAAGCCAGATCCAAGATAGAAATCTACGAACAGAATGGTAAGCTATTCGGCAAAATCACTGACCTGCTGCTAAAACCAAACGATACGCTTTGCGAGGCCTGTGAAGGCGACAAAAAGAATAAATTGATTGTAGGGATGGTCATTGTTGAAAACTTAGAAGTGTACCGAGATTATTGGAAAAATGGGACGATTCTAGACCCGGAATCTGGCAGTACTTATGGTTGCAGTATATGGTTTGAAGAGGGTAAGCCAGACGAGCTACAAGTTCGTGGAAAACATTGGACCGGGCTTTATCGAACTCAAGTGTGGTATCGAATAGAATAAAAGGTTGCTTTCGTAGTCAATAACTAGTAACCAGCCCTTTAACAAAAAAATATATACCTAATAAACAATAAGACCTACCTTTTCCTTGTTTTAGTATAAATTTTTTCAACGCCATAAATGCCTTTCATGAAGCAAAATTTTACACCTGAAGATTTGATGGCTTATCTATATGCCGAAACCAGTCTTTCACTGCGATTGGCCGTCCAGGATGCGCTTCGTCGTGATCCGGTACTGGCCCAAGAACTAGAACAACTGCGCATGAGCAAACGTCAGTTTCCTAAAGTGAAATTTACAGCGCCCAAACGTAGTCTCCAGCGCATTATGAACTACAGCCGTTCGACAGCACTGGAAGGACAGATTTAAGCACCATCCAATTGATTAATGCTTGTAACGAAGCTTAGATATCCCGAGTCTTGCCCAGTGCGAGGTTCGGGATTCTTATTTTTATGATAAAAAAGAAGGGGAGTAATGAACGTTTCATTACTCCCCCGTCCTATCCTATTAAAACCGATGGTCCCGGATGTTTTGTAATGGTGTAGTATAAAAACTACGGCAGGACAATCCGTTTCATAGGTGTAGTTTGAGATGGCGATAATTATAGATATAAAAGGCAATAGATTTATACCATCTACTGTATCCTAGCTGCTTTATCTAGATAATTACGCTGTTGTAAACATAAGGTAAGAAAGTGGCTATGTCGCACCAGTTTATAAGGTGGTCGTAGTTAGTGGTTGAAAAGTGGTACTTTGGAAAGTGGTACTTTTAAATCGCTGATTGGTAGGTTTTTATGAATTTCCGTGTTGGCGAAGATATTCGCGAGGAGTAATGCCCGTTTGCTTCTTGAAGGCCCGATTGAAAGCCGTTTTTGAATTGAAACCTGCTTCGAGCGCTAGGCTAAGAATGGTACGCTCGTTATGGTCCCCCTTCTCTATGCGATGCTGAAAGCTTTTGATGCGATGGCTATTGATATAGTCGAAAAAATTTTTCCCAAATTGATCATTTATCAATTTGGAGATTTGATGACTAGGTGTTTTGGCAAGATCGGCGAGCTCCCCCAAACTAAGTCCAGGATTGAGGTAAGGCCGATGCTCCTCCATAAGCTTCTCCAATAAGCGGAATTCTTCTTGTGGTGCCGTCAAGAGAGAAGACGTTGGAGTCGCCAAATGAGTCGCAAGAGCAGCCTTGATCGGCACATTTGAGGAGGTGGGCGGCTGAGACTGTGTAGATGGCGTGATGAAATTGAGTTGAGCACTCCGGAAAATTTGTGGTTGCCGCATAGCGTAATAGCCCATGGTATAGGCACCGATAGCCAGTACAAGCCAAGTGGCATCGATCATCCTGTCTGTAATAGGAGTCCAGTTGAATCCCAGCCAAAGTCCGGCAGCTCCTACGAGGTAGGTACTTAGCCAAAGTAACAAGCACAAGGTGTGGAGATAAAATACGGTGCGCAAAAAACTGAGAATAGGTAACGCATCTGCGGCATAATCAGTATTCAATTGTTGAAGGAATCGCCGACTACGCAGCCAATAAAACGAATTAAATAATAGACCAATAGCTGCAATACTGATAAATACAGGGCGTAACTGAAGATTGACGACCTGCGTAATGAAGTCAAAGTTGGTTTTGAAAATCTGGGGTAAGTAAATCAGAACAACCAGCGCTAATGGGAGGAAATGCCAAAACCATCGCCACCTGTAGGGGGTGATTGGGGTAAGGGAACGTAGGTAAAGCCAAAAAAGAGGCCCATAGGCAAAGTATATTAAATCGGGCAGCAGTATGATTTTGGGGTACTGCTGAAAGATATCCCGGTCAAATGCACCAATACGAGCTAGAAAGGTGGCTGATAAAACAATGATTAGTAAAGATAAAATACGGTTTGTACGGCGGTGCCGCTCTTTGAAGCTGTTGATAGCAATAACCAGCAAAAGGCCCTGTAGCGCTGCTAATAGCATTACCATTGCGTACCAATTGATCCGATTACCAGCCAGATCCTCCCAGTTGGCAATTTCAATTTGAAGTAGTTCTTCTTTGCTGTCTTCTGTATAGTTAAAAAGGCGATTGGGTCGCGAGAGGCCGTTCTCTCGACTTTCGACGGTATTCCAGTTGCCACGGCTGATTTTGAATTCCGTAATGTTGGTTCTGATAGGAATGGTTGTTCGAAAATACCCGTTAGAGTCGCGTTCCATTCTGAAGTCTGGATCGCCCGGCGACCAACCATTAAAAGAGCCTACGACATAGAGAGCAGCATCTATCGGTGTGTTTTCCGGCAGGCTAATAATTTTAATGGGAAGCGTGTCTCGGTAAGGGATTTCTTCCTTGAGATCTTCCCAGGCTTCTACCGAAATCCTTAGAGTGTCCTTTTGTTTGCCAGTATACGTGTAGGAGTGGTTGCCAATGGGTTCACTGACATGCCCTCCTTCTACCTTTACCCAAGAGCCACGAGTGATTTTGAATTCAAAATCGGGCATGGGGGTAAGGAAGCTATACTGCCAGCTTCCGTCGCTAAGTTTATGAAAACGGAAGTTTTGATCATTGGGTTTCCAATTGTTAAAACTTCCAACCAGGTAAATGCTGTCTTCCTGTGGGGTGTATTCTGGTAGTTGGTCTATGATAACAGTGAGCTGTGCCACCACGTTTAAGGGCAGCAAGAATAAACCAAAAACTATGATGCGTGCTAGTGTTTTCCGCATTCTACAGGATTGCTAGACCAGAAATAACTGGCTGAGGCAAATATAAATGGATTTCAAAGACTTGAGTAGTCTCAACTTAAAAAGGCAAATAAGAGTTGGACGAAAAGGATTTTTGTAATCAATACAATGGGAAGGATTAGGGTATAGCCTAGTGTTGGCAATTTGTTTCCGGCCTGATGAAGGGCATGTTCCAAAATAGCCGGTTGCGTAGCGACCATTCCCGTTAGTAAACCGAAGGGAATCCGTAGCCAGCGGTAGCCCAGCCAGAGAGTGATAAAAGCAGTTCCGGTGGCAATAATTGTCCCTGCCAGGAAAAGCCACCCACCTCCACCAGCTAAAATGGTATTGAGGAAGGTGTGCCCTGATCGGATACCTATACTGGCCAAGAGTAAAATAAGGCCTAGTTGTCGCAGCACGAGGTTGGCACCAAAGGGGAGTGTCCAGACAATAGGCCCGGTTCGGCGCAAGGCTCCTAATATCAAGGCTACAATAAGTGGACCGCCAGCAAAGCCAAGATTGAAAGAAACGCCTCCTGGTAAAGTGAAGGTGACCATTCCTAGAAGCAACCCGAGCGCCATATCGGAGCCAAAAGATAGCAAGTTAATATGGTTGAGGGCCTCGTAACTGTTGCCAAAAAGCTTTTTCAGTTCGTCGAAATCGGTGCGGCGAGCGACGAGCAGTACGCGATCCCCTAGCTCCAGCACCGTATTGCCGCTGGCCAGTAGGTCTACATCGCCGCGTTGGACTCTGGTAATAATGGTAGAGAATTTTTCAGTCAGATTGAGCGACGCAATTTTTTCGCCAGCAATATTGGGATTGGAAACAAACAAACGGCGAACATCATAGGAGCTGCGGTCGTAAGAAAGCTCCTTTACATCGGCTCTACCTAATAAGACGATAGCTTCATCAATGGTTTTGGCGTTTCCGACAAGTACCAGGCGGTCACCTAATTGTAGGCGGGTGTCCATGTTGGGGAGCTCGTCGATACCACTCCGTTGCATCCGACCGAAGACAAGTCGGTGCTGGAAATGTTGAAAAATGGCACGGATGGTTTTTCTCTCCATCTCTGGATTGGTAATGACAATGGTTTTTCTGGTAATGTTTTCACTGGTGAAGAGGTCACCAGCCTGTTGGGCAGCCTCTTGTTTGTAGTCAATGTTGAGCCATTTTTGCATGATGTTGATGGCAAACATAACGCCAAGAACGCCCATCGGATAGGAGAGAGAATAGCCCACCACCGCCGCGTTGGACATGGCTTCTTGTAGTTCGGCAGGTTGTGAAAGCTGGATGAGGTCTAGCAAGCCAGCAAGAGAAGCCGTATTGGTAGAGCTACCGGCGAGCAGCCCGGCAGCGGTAGCAGCATCAAGATCAAAGAGAAAGTACATGCCAATAGTGATCAGTGCAGAGAGCCCCAACATGACAATGATGAAGGCAAAATTACGTAACCCTTGTGCTCGAAAAGTAGAGAAGAAACTGGGGCCGCTACTGAGTCCAATGGTGTATACAAACATGGAAAGCCCCAAAACGATAATAATATCAGGCACTGCCAACCCAGGGTCTACAGCTCCAACAGCCAGGCCGGCGAAAAGGACGGCGGCCACGCCCAATTTGGCACCACGGATAGGAATATTGCCGATCCAGTAGCCGATGGCAGAGACCACGAAAAGTAATAATACGGGTGACGATTTGAAGGCTTCAATCATGCTGCAAAGGTAGCTTTTTTTGGAATCACAAAAGGGAGGAATCTTTAAAGAATAGCTTGCTGTGTTGGTCAATTTGAACCCTATATGAGGACATGTAAATTTCTTCTTATATTTTTTTGATTCAAAAAGAGCTGTGCTGCTATCTGGTCGGAAATTGTTCCGTGATGATTAGAGGCAGAGGTGTGTTTCGACTGCGCCTTTAGCTAGCTGGTGCTATAATAAGGTATACTTGCTGCGAAAGGGGTACCTCGCGCCAGGGGTGGGAACCAGGCCCGATGAGGGCCGCCCGACGCCAGGAGGGCCGAGCGAACAGCGAGTGGTGGACGACCCGGCCCGGAACCCTAGTGGAGGGAGGCGCCCAGCGAAGAAGCGAGAGATTAAACGTGTTTTTTGAATTCGTCTAGGGTTGGGTATTGATATGAACTAAAGCGTTGAAGAGGGCACTTTTTTTAAGGGATGAACGTGGCCACTAAAATTTTTGTGCGATATTTTGACTGTTTTTCAGTGACTTATGAAGGGAGGTGTGTGATTTTTTTTGAAGAAAGCTTCTTTTTTTTGATAAAGGGTATTACCTTTGCACGGCTTTTGAAAGAGGAGTTATCCGATTAGCTTTAAGCGGCGGGTAGTGAAGACTGGAAGAAAGCCCAATATTTAACAACAATAAAGTCATTTATAGTGAACACATTAAGCTATAAAACACAGTCGGCAAAGCCTTCAACGGTAGATCGTAAGTGGCACATCATCGACGCTGAGGGGATGATTGTAGGCCGTATGTCTACGAAGATTGCTAGCGTACTGCGTGGTAAGCATAAGCCTGATTACACTCCGCATTTTGACAATGGGGACTACGTAATCGTGATTAATGCAGATAAGGTTCGTTTCACTGGCCTGAAAATGGACCAGAAGACTTACCTGCGTCACACTGGTTATCCAGGTGGTCAGAAAGCAACCAAAGCGAAAGAACTGTTGGTGAAAAAGCCAATTGCGATTGTGGAAACTGCCGTAAAAGGTATGTTGCCTAAGACCAAGCTAGGTCGTGCGCAATACAAGAAACTGTTCGTTTACGCTGGTGCAGAGCATCCTCATGTTGCTCAGAAGCCAGAAGCGATGGAACTTTAATAATAGAACGTAAATTTTCTACGATAATATGGAAATGATCAATACGATCGGGAGAAGAAAAGCAGCTGTTGCCCGCATTTATTTGACGCAGGGCACTGGTGTTGTTACCATTAATGGTAAGACTTTGACCGAATACTTTCCCCAGTCTCATATTCAACACAAAGTGCTTGATCCATTCAGCACTGTTGAGATTGATAGCAAGATCTACGATATCAAAGTAAACGTAGACGGTGGCGGTTATAAAGGACAAGCTGAAGCTATTCGTATGGCGATTGCCCGTGCGTTGGTGAAGCTTAACGAAGACTTCCGCAAGGCTCTCAAGGACCAGAAGTTCTTGATGCGAGATGCACGTGTAGTTGAACGTAAGAAGTACGGTAAGCCTAAGGCACGTAAGAGCTTCCAGTTCTCTAAGCGTTAATATTTGGTGTTTTGGAAAGCAACTTTGCTTGTTTTTCAGAAAACTAAAATGATTAGATGATGAATGCTGGCCGCTGCCTATGAGGCAAGCAAGTGTTCAAAAAAGTCAAAAATTAATAATGGAAAAGCCTAATTATAAAGAGTTGCTCGCGTCTGGTGTACACTTCGGTCACCTCAAGAAGAAGTGGAACCCTAAGATGTCTCCTTATATCTTCGCGGAGCGCAAAGGAATTCACCTGATCGATTTGAACCGTACCAGCGAATGTTTGGAGCGTGCGGGACAAGCGGCTCGTCAGATGGCCAAAGCGGGTAAGAAAATTTTATTCGTTGCTACCAAGAAGCAAGCACGCGAGATTGTTGCTGATGCAGCACGTAGCGTAGATATGCCTTACGTAACGGATCGTTGGTTGGGAGGTATGATGACCAACTTTGCTACTATTCGTCGTTCTGTACGTAAGATGCAGAATATCGAGCGGATGTTGGCAGATGGTTCTTTGAGTAGCATCACCAAGAAGGAGCGTTTGACGCTGACGCGTGAACATGCTAAGTTGGATAAAGTATTAGGTGGTATTGCCAATCTGAACCGTACTCCTTCTGCTATGTTCATCGTGGATATTCACCACGAGCACATTGCGATTGCGGAAGCACACAAGTTGGGTGTACGTACAATTGGTATCGTTGATACTAACTCTGACCCTAACCAAGTGGATTACCCAATTCCTGGTAACGATGATGCCTCTAAGTCGATTGCTATCATTACCAACTACATCACTGAGATGATCAAGTTGGGAAAGCAAGACCGCAAGAGTGATAAGGCGGAGAAAGAGAAATCATAGTATACTGCCGGAACCAATGATTGACAGATTTGGTTAAACCGCTACTATTCTCAAACTCTTAATCTTTTAAAATTTAAAGTCAAAATGAGCGTAACTGCTGCTGACATTAAGAAACTGCGCGATATGACTGGCGCAGGGATGATGGATTGCAAAAAAGCCCTGAACGAATCAGCTGGCGATTTTGATAAAGCCATTGAAGTTCTTCGTTTGAAAGGCCAGAAAGTTTCTGCTAAACGTGCAGACAATGAAGCCAATGAAGGTGCTGTAATAGCACTGGTAAGCGAAGACAAAACTCGTGGTGTAATAGTAAAGTTGAGTTCAGAGACCGACTTCGTTTCTAAGAATCAGGAATTTGTCGATGGCGTTAATGCTATTGCAGAAGCTGCCCTGAAGGCTTTCCCTGCAAGCAAGGAAGAGTTGATGGACGCTGCTACTGCTAATGGTACTGTTGCATCTGCATTGAATGATTTGGTGACTAAGTTCACTGAGAAGATGGAGTTGTCTTACGAGCGTTTGGAAGCTGCGGTAGTAGCTCCTTATATCCACATGGGCAACAAAGCTGGTGTTATCGTAGGCCTTTCGGCTGCCGGTGATGCTGCTTACGAAGCTGGCCGCGACGTAGCTATGCAAGTAGCAGCGATGAAGCCGGTAGCGGTAGATAAGGACGGTGTAGACCAGTCTATCATCGACAAAGAAATCGAAATCGGTATTGAACTGGCGCGCAAGGAAGGTAAGCCAGAAGCTATGCTGGACAAGATTGCTAAAGGAAAGCTGAACAAGTTCTTCAAGGACAACACCTTGTTAAATCAAGCGTTTGTGAAGGACAGCAAACAAAATATCGCTGGTTACTTAAACAGCGTTGAAAAAGGCCTTACTGTTACGGACTTCAAACACGTAACTTTAGGTTAAGTAATAAGAAAGGCGAATCGGAAACGATTCGCCTTTTTTTTGCGATTCATTTTCGTGCTGTTCTTTTAAGAATTACCATCTTTGCCAAAATAACATATACATCACTTTATGATCAAATATCGTCGCGTACTCCTTAAGCTTAGTGGAGAATCCCTCATGGGAGACCAAGGGTTTGGTATTGATTCCAAAATGTTGCAGCATTACGCAGAGCAGGTCAAAGAGCTAATTGGCTTGGGAGTAGAAGTAGCCATAGTTATTGGTGGCGGAAATATTTTCAGAGGGTTACAAGCTAAAGATTCCGGTATTGAACGCGTACAGGGTGATTATATGGGAATGTTGGCTACCGTGATTAACGGTATGGCGCTACAGAGTTCATTGGAAAATAACGGTGTTTTTACCCGTTTGGTTTCTGCCTTGACGATCAACCAAGTCGCAGAACCTTATATTCGGCGGCGTGCTATTCGGCACCTAGAAAAAGGCCGCGTAGTGATTTTTAGTGCAGGTACCGGCAGCCCCTATTTTACGACAGATTCGGCAGCTGCCTTAAGGGCCAATGAGATAGGAGCCGACGTTATCCTTAAAGGTACCCGTGTAGACGGCATCTACAGTGCCGATCCGGAAAAAGACCCTACAGCTACCCGCTTTGATGAGCTGACCTTTGCTAAAGTGATCAGTGAAGGCCTCAGTGTGATGGATATGACAGCCTTTACGCTTTGTCAGGAAAATAATATTCCGATCATCGTCTTTGATATTAACGATCCGAGCAACCTCAAACGGATTGTGGAAGGAGAGCGAGTTGGTACATTGGTCGAAGGGTAATCTTGTAGCTTTATGAAAGAATTTCCAACTGATTTTATCTGGGGGTCAGCAACCTCTTCCTACCAAATTGAAGGAGCAGCAAAGGAAGATGGCAAAGGTCCTTCTATCTGGGATGCATTTTCGCATATTCCTGGGCGAGTAAAGAATAATGAACATGGCGATGTGGCCTGTGATCATTATCATCGCATGGAGGAGGATGTGCAGATGATGAAAGCGTTGGGCTTGCAAGCCTATCGCTTTTCTATCTCCTGGCCCCGCATCTTGCCTGATGGAACAACGAAGCAAGTTAACCAAGCGGGTATTGATTTTTACAATCGGCTCATCAATGAATTGTTAGCGAATGGTATCGAACCTTGGATAACCTTGTATCACTGGGATCTTCCTTTGGCTTTAGAAATGGAGAAAGATGGTTGGTTAAATAAAGCCATTGCCGATTCCTTTGCTGATTACGCCCGCGTCTGTTTTCAGCATTTCGGTGATCGGGTAAAGAATTGGATCACCATCAATGAACCCTGGGTTATCTCTATGTTGGGGTATGGCCAGGGGATCTTCGCGCCGGGGAGAGTGTCCAATAGTGAGCCTTATCTAGCTGGGCACCATATTATACTAGCACACGCCAAAGCAGCGGCCGTTTATCGAGAAGAATTTGCACACCAAGGTGGGAAAATAGGAATTACTAATAACTGTGACTGGCGAGAACCATTGACAGATTCGGAGCTAGACAAGGCGGCAGCCCAACGGGCTTTAGAGTTTTACCTAGCATGGTTTACTGACCCGATTTACAAGGGGAGCTACCCGCAAGTAATGATAGATAGGTTGGGGGATAGATTGCCAACGTTTACAGAAGAGGAAAAACTATTGGTGCAAGGGTCGTCAGACTTTTTTGGCTTGAACCATTATACCACGATGCTGGCTTCTGATGCCAATGGAGAGATTCTCGAGGGTAACGTCTATGGTAATGGTGGTATTTCTGAGGATCAGGATGTAAACCTTCACGTAGATCCCACTTGGAAGAAAACAGAGATGGGGTGGGCGATTGTGCCCTGGGGGTGTCAGAAATTACTGGAATGGATTCACGATCGCTATGATGGGCCAAATATTGTAATCACCGAAAACGGTGGAGCTTTCCCCGATGAGATGAAAGATGGTGTTGTAGATGATCAAGACAGGCTAGCTTATGTAAAGGGTTACCTAGGAGCTTGCCATGGTGCAATGAAAAACGGGGTGCAACTCAAAGGCTATATGCTATGGTCGCTCATGGATAATTTTGAATGGGCCTCCGGTTATGCCAAACGCTTTGGTATTCATTACGTGGATTTTGAAACCTTGAAGCGTACGCCTAAAGCATCGGCACTGTGGTACAGGGAGGTGATTGTGCGGAATGGTCTGGAAGTATGATCGCACTGGT